>NZ_JBFUJN010000002.1:0-288936 GCF_056401335.1 Rhodococcus sp. P4_F3_2 | reverse complement strand
GGATACTTCCTTGCATTCTGGTGGGCCTCGGTGCCTTCCTTTTGGCCATCGCCATCCTCATTCCTACCTACACGGTAGGCAAGCTGGAGAAGACGCCACTCGACCTCGAGGTGACCACCGTCGCCACAGGCACCGGTAGCGTCCTCAACTCGGCGGCCCTCCTCGGCGGAAAGGCACAGGTCGACACCAACGTGCCGATCGTCGCTCAGCGCTACGTCACCACGCAGGACCCGTCCGACGCCGACATCATCACCGTCGAAGCCGGCCAGACCGTCCGTCGTACCGACAAGCAGGGCGACACCGGACTGCTGACCGCAACCCTGGACCGCGTCACGCTCGATCGCGTCAGCTCGATGCCGACCAACGATCCGGTCGGAACCGTCCAGACGTCCAGCGACCAGCCCGCCGAAGAAGTTTCCCGCGACGGTCTGCAGTACAAGTTCCCGTTCAACACGGAACAGAAGAGCTACCCCTACTTCGACCTGAACGCTCGCGCCACGAAGGACATCGACTTCGTCGAAGAGACCGAGATCAACGGTCTGAAGGTGTACCACTTCCAGCAGACGATCGATCCCGTCGACCTGTCGAAGGTCGTCAACTCCCCCACCAACAAGCTGAGCCTTCCCGCTGACACCTGGGGCGTTCCCGGCGGCGCAACCCCGATCACGATGACGCGTTGGTACACCAACGTCCGTGACCTGTGGGTCGAGCCCAAGACCGGTGTCGTCGTCAAGGGCCAGGAGCAGTTGCACCAGTACTACGGCCGCAACAAGGATGCCGTCGACGTCGAGGTTCTCAAGGTCACGCTGCCCTTCGACGAGGCGACCATCGAGTACCAGGTCCAGCAGGCGCGTGACGGCATGGACAAGCTCTCGCTGTTCGGCCGCACCGTCCCGATCGTGGCAGGTGTCCTCGGAGTCATCGCGCTGATCGCCGGTATCTTCCTCGGCCTTCGCGGCGGCAAGGGCGGAACTCCGGCCCGCGCCGCACACGGCGGAACGAACCAAAATCCCAGCGGCCAGGGTTCGCCCGAGCCGGCTCCGGGTGAGCACGACTGGACCTCGGACGACACTCAGGTGATCCCGCGTCCGGATCTGCGCAAGGACTGATTCAGGCAGTTAGCAGAGCGCCCCTTCCACACGGAAGGGGCGCTCTGCTGCATTTCGGGACTTTGTTGCCGGATCGGCGTACGGATTGGCGCAACGGGTCGTTCCCTCCGCGTGGTCGCGGGCTTAGCGTTTTCTGGAAGTCCAGACCACCCCGAACACGAGGAGCCACATGCCCGCATCAACAGTTCTGGGTTCGCACATCTGTGTCAGCGATCTGACACGTCGGAGATTTGTTGTCGGCAGTGCTGCATTCTCCGGGCTGTTCGCCGCCGGTTGCGCAAGGTCCGCCGGTACCGAGGGCGATGCGTCCGGGATGCGCACGGTCACGACCTCGCTCGGAACCTACGACATTCCGGTGGCACCGAAGCGCGTCGTCGCCATCGACTCCCGACTCGACCTCGAACCAGCCGTTGCGATGGGCCTGCCGGTCATCGCGTACAGCTTCGACGCCGCCGAGCCGTGGGTTCCAGCCGATCCCACGGCGCAGGTGTTCGAGGCACCGGTCAACGTCGAGGCAATTCTCGCGCTGGAACCGGACCTGATCATCTGCACCGACATCGGTGAGGCCTCCGACATGTGGCCGCTGCAGCAGTTGAGCCAGACGGCTCCTGTGCTTCCGATGGACTTCACCCGTCCGTGGCGCGAGAACATCGACCAGTTGGCAAGTTGGCTGGATCGCACCGAGAACCCCGAAGTCCGTCAGGTCATCGGAGCGTACGAGGACAAGGCAGCCGGATTGAAGGAACGCCACGCCCGGAGTTTGGCGAGCAAGCAGATCGTGCTGCTGAACTACGTGAATCAGAAGGTCAACGGCGTCAACCGAAAGGGCATCTCCACGCAGGTGGCCGAAGACCTCGGCGTCCAGCTCCAGTGGCCCGTCGAGGGACAGAAGGAGATCTCCACCGAAAATCTGGTGACTTCCCTCGACTCGGCCGACGGAATGATCGTCACCACCGCGCCCGGCGTGGATCCCGTCACCGACGACCGCGCGATGTGGAACCGTATCCGCGCAGTACAAGGCAACAACGTCGTCTACACGGGCGGGAACATCAACTACGGATCCGTCTACACCGCGATGCGTACGCTCGACTACTTCGACGATTTGTTCACGCGTCTGGAGAACTGACGTCGCTGTGAGGTGCCGGCCGGGCGCGGTCGGCACTTCGCACTGCGGCGACGGACACCGCCAAGGCCGTCGTCGACGCAACCACCACGGCGACGCCGATCAACTCTCCCGGCGTCTTCGCCCACACCAGCATGACCGTCGCCTCCACAACCAGTCCCGCCCACGCAAGAAGGGCCACTCGCGTGCGTTCTGACGCGATTGCGGACAGCAAGGCACCCTGGAGTACCGCCAGCGCTGCACCGTGCAGGGCGAAGGCCCACAGCATCGGAGCCACGGCGGCGTACGCGTCGCCCACGAGCATCGGCACCAGCGGGCCGGCAACCGCCGCCCCCAGAACCAACACGGCGCCGATACCGACGAGCACCGCCAACGCCGAGCGAACCGCTTGCGCCGAGTGCGCCGGATTCGCCATCTTCGGGTACAGCACGACGCCCACTGCCTGTGGCAGCCAGAACGCCACCTTCGTCGCGACGGCGCCGAGTGCGTAGACACCGGCGTCGTACTCACTGAGGACGACGCGGACGATCAGCAGGTCCAGCGAAGACAACGCGATCAGCGCGAGCTGGACCTGTGACGCCGCGAGCACGGAGACGACGCCGATACGCACCGCACGGTCCTCGCTCACCGAGACGGTTCGGTCGACCACTCGAACTATCGCCACCAGCAACGCAGTTCCGGCCGCGCCCGCGACCAATGCCGCGCCTGCCCCGCCACCGAAAGCCAGAACGATCACTGCCGGAAGGACTTTCATCACCCCGGCTCCGGCCAGCACGGCGCTGAGAGTGCCGAATCGACCGTGACCCTGCAACAACCCCTGCTCCGTTGCCAGTAGAACCAACATGGGCGCGGTCACCAATGCCGAGAACGACGCCACGATTCCGGTGTCGAGCAGCCACGCCATCGCCGGAGCGAGCGCAACCGCGAGGACGGCGACGATCGCGGTGCATCGATACCCCAACGACCGCAACGCATCTGTGCTCTTGCCACGCACCGCCTCGCGGGCGACCACCGTCTGCAACGCCAAAGCCGGAACTGCAAGTACCAACTGGGCGGCAAGCAGACTCGCGAACTCTCCGTAGCCGACCGGACCCAACCATCGGCTGGCCAACCATGCCAACAGGTACGACGCGACATTGGCCGTCATCGATCCCACCAAAACCATGCCGACCCCGGCCGCGGCGGCGCGATCGAGTGGTTGGCGAGGCATGGCAGTAATGATGCACCACGTATCGTGCGCGTCATGACAGTGCAAGCCGGATACCGCCGTTACCTGCCTGCGGCGTACAGCCTGGCGCTGGCACTGTTGATCCTCGGACCGCTGCTCGGCCCCGGCTACCTCCTGCTGCGCGACGCCGTCAGCACGCCGCGCTCGTACCTGACCGACTCCGCCCTCGGACTCACCGACGCCGCAGCCCGCGCCGTTCCCCAGGACGCGCTGATCGCAGCGTTGAGCACCGTGATCGACGGCGGACTGGTGGTCAAGTTCATCCTGCTGGTGGCGCTCTGGCTCGCCGGTTGGGGTGCGGCGCGCATGGTCGCCGTCCTGCTGCCGACGGCCGGTCTCGGTCCACAACTGGTCGCGTCGACGGTGATGCTCTGGAACCCCTACGTGGCCGAGCGCCTGTTGCAAGGACATTGGAGCCTGCTGACCGGATATGCCGCACTGCCGTGGATCGTGGGTGCCGGAATCGGAGTTCGCCGAGCCACGCCCGGGTCCTGGTGGGCGTTGGCCGCGTCACTGGCATTCGCGGGCCTGACACCTACCGGCGCTCTACTCGCTCTGACGGCCGCGCTGGTGGTGGTAGCCACCCCCGGAGGCCGAACCTCGGCCATGCGGCGTGTCTGCGGCGCTTTCGGGCTGTTCCTCGTCGCCGCCTCGCCGTGGTTGGTCGCCACCTTCGTATCCGGAGCAGCAGGCGACGGTTCCGATCCGGCGGGAGTCGCCGCCTTTGCCGCCCGAGCAGAACCCGGACTCGCGACGCTCGGCAGCCTCGCCGGGCTCGGCGGTATCTGGAACTCGGCAGCGGTACCATCCACGCGCACAACACTCTTCGCGTTGGTCGAAACAGTTCTTCTGCTTGTCGTGGTGTTTGCCGGTGTGCCCGCTCTATGGCGCCGACGCCGGAACCCCGTTGTCAGTGGACTCGGCGCGCTGGCCCTGTTCGCGGTGCTCGCTCCGACCCTGGGCGCTACTCCGTGGGGGCTCGACGTCGGCCGATGGTCGGTCGAGGTGTTCACCGGCGCCGGTCTACTGCGTGACGCCCAGAAGTGGGTCGCGCTGGCCGTACCGTTCTACGCACTCGCTGCCGCCGCCGCGGTGATGTGGGCGGGCAATCGGTTCTCCCTTCCCCGCCCGACATTCTCGATCGCCGCCGTCGTGGTGACGATCGTGGCACTACCGGATCTGGTGTGGGGTGTCGGCGGCGCGTTGAAACCCGTGCACTATCCCGGGTCCTGGACCGTGGTGGCCGAGCAACTACGAGACGAAACCGGTGACGTTGCAGTGCTTCCCGCTGGGATGTTCCGCGCCTTCCCCTACAGCGGTGATGCGCCGGTACTCGATCCAGCACCACGCTTCCTACCGCTCGACGTTCTGCAGACCGGCCAACTGGTGGTTGCCGGTGGTGCTGTCGGCGGTGAAGGAACCCGGGCCACCCAGGTCGAGGATGTGCTGCTTGCCGGCGGGAGTCCTACGCAGTTGGCCGATCTCGGAGTCGGATGGGTACTGATCGAACGTGAGACACCAGGCCAGCTCGGCAAGGCGGCAGCGACACTCGACGGGTTGGAACAGGTCTTTGCCGACAACGATCTCGAGCTCTACCGGGTACCCGGAGATGTTGCCGCGCAGGAAGCGTCGACCGGTGCCCGAACTGCCGTCATCGCTGCACATCTCGCCTGGATACTGATGGGCGTGATCGCGCTGATCTCAGTCGGACTGTACCAGAACCGAATTCGACTCGCGAGGCGCGGCCAGTCCTGAGACCCACCGACCGTCCTTGTGCGCGGTCAGCACCTCGAGCACTCCGGTGCCGGTCTGCTCCCAGGAGAACTCGCCCGACCACACCCGAGCTTTCTCACCGAGCACCGTGCGGAGTTCGTGGTCGCGGAGCAGGGTGCCTGCCGCCTGCGTCAGATCAGCGATGTCGCCGTCGCCGGCGTGCTCACCGCCGACCAACAGCCCGGTCACTCCGTCGACGATCGAATCGGTCAAGCCCTTGGAACTGCGGTAACCGATCGTCGGAACACCGTGCTGCGCAGCCTCGATGACCGCCAGGCCCCACCCTTCCTTCCGCGAAGGCATGAGGTGAATCCACGACTGCGCAAGGAGTTCATGTTTACGAGCCTCGTCGACGTGACCGTAGAACGAGACGGCGTCACCGATTCCCAACTCGGCGGCGCGATCTCGCAGGTTCTGCTCCCACCAACCACCACCGATGACGTCGAGATGGATGTCCGGAAGCGTCGGACGCAGGGCTGCGACGGCCTCGAGTGCGTCCTCGATCTGCTTGTGCGGCACCAGTCGTGAGAGAACCGAGATGGTGGGACGCTCGGCCCTGGTGATCGATCCACCTGCGTCGACGCCGACGGGGAGCCGATCGGCACCGTTGCGCACCACGGCAATTCGTTCGCGCTCGACACCGAGGTCCACCAATTCTTCGGCCGAAGGAAGCGACACCGTCAGATACTGACTACGTCGATGGGTGCGCGGTGACAATCGCGATTCGACCCACCAGCCGATCCGGCCGACGAGCTTGCCTGCCACCGGCCATTGTTCACGATGGCAGTGATGGACCAGAAGCGTGACCGGCGCACCCGCCACGGTCTTCGAGAAGAAGGGGATGCCGTTCTGGGTGTCGATCACCGCGTCGGGGCGAATGCCCTTGAGCGATCCGAAACCCAGACGTCCGGCGGCAATGGCGGCCAGAGCGCGGGGGTACACGCTGAAACGTCCACCGGCCCGGCTGATCGTGATGCCGTCTCGAACCTCCGACGCGGGCGCCCCGGGGTACGACGCCGTCCGCAGCGTCACCTTGATACCGCGCTCGGCCAACTGGGATCCGACCTGCTCGAGGTAACGCTCGCTTCCACCGCCCTGGGGATGCCCGGTATCGCGCCAGCAGAGCAACAGAACCTCGCGCACGTGCGTTACTCCCTGAGTTGGTCGGTGGCCACCCCGGTTCGGGCGATCCTGCGGGATGCCCCGCCTGACCGGCCGGTAACCCTGCCGAACACCCTAACTGTTCGAGCGTCCGTATTGCCGCGCTCCTGACGGTGTTCGTGGACCGTGCGACCCAGTGGCTAAAGTTGCTACCCGTGACCAAGCCCGCAGTGACCCGCATTTTCGGCCGACGGGCAACCCTGAAACGCTCGTTCGGCCTGCTCAGCGACTTCCGCCACGAGCAGTCCGCGCCCGACATCTTCTACGGCGCGCTCGCGCGCGACTCCGTCGAATTGATCTCGGACCTGCACGAAGGTCACACCGGACGATCCCTCGACGGTCTCACCGTCCTCGACGTCGGCGGTGGTCCGGGCTATTTCGCGGAGGTCTTCCTGGCCGCAGGTGCCCGCTATATTCCCGTCGAACCCGATCCGTCGGAGATGCACGCCGCGGGTCTGACCGTGGGCGGCGCGGTGCGTGGATCCGGTTTGGCACTGCCGTTCCTGGACTCGTCCGTGGACATCTGCTTCTCCTCCAACGTGGCCGAACACGTCAGCGAGCCGTGGCTGATGGCCGAGGAAATGCTGCGCGTGACCAAGCCGGGCGGCTTGATGGTTCTCTCGTACACCCTGTGGTGGGGTCCGTTCGGCGGCCACGAAACCGGACCGTGGCACGCGCTGGGGGGCGAGTACGCAGCCGAGCGGTACCTCCGCAAGACCGGACACGAACCGAAGAACAGATTCGGGGTGTCGTTGTTCAAAGTCGGCGCCACCGACGGCCTACGCTGGGCCCGTGGAACCAGCCAGGGCACGTTGCTCGCCGCGATCCCGCGCTACCACCCGTCGTGGGCGTGGTGGATGGTCCGAGTCCCCGGTCTTCGGGAGTTCCTGGTGAGCAACCTCGTCGTGGTTCTCGAAAAGCGATAGCGACATGCGCCTCGCACTCGATATCGGTGGCACCAAGATGGCGGCCGGCGTCGTGTCCGAGGACGGCCGCGTTCCCGTGTTCGACAGTGTGCCGACGCCGCAGACCGACCCGTGGGGAGCGTGTGCGGCGCTGCTCGAACGAGTCGCAGACGGCCGCGACGTCGACGGTGTGGGCATCGCTTGCGCCGGGCCGGTGGACACCGTCGCCGGCGTCGTGGCCCCCATCAACATCACCGAGTGGGCACAGGGATTCGAGCTCGTAGCGGGCGTCCGCAGCGTCTTTCCCGATGCCGGAACTGCCCTCGCCATGGACGGAGCCGCAGCGGCATTGGCGGAGTTCCACCACGGCGCCGGACGCGGAACCCCGAACCTCCTGAGCCTGGTCGTCTCGACGGGAATCGGCGGAGGAATCGTCCTCGGCGGTGAGATTGCTCGGGGTCGCACGGGGAACGCCGGTCACATCGGCCACCTCGTCGCTCCAGGATCTTCCGAACCGTGCAGCTGCGGGGGCGTCGGCTGCCTCGAGACGGTGGCCAGTGGACCGTCCGCGGTGCGATGGGCTCGTAGCCAGGGCTGGTCGGGAAACACCGGCCGTGAACTAGCCGAGGGTGCACGCAGCGGCGACGCGATCGCCGTGGACGCGCTTCACCGCGCAGGGACGGCGCTCGGTGGTGGCATCGCCTCGGCGGCTGCCCTCCTGGACGTGGACCTCGCGGTGATCGGCGGCGGTTTCGCCCAGTCGGGTGCACCGCTGTGGGAACCGATGCTCGACGCGGCTGCCCGACATGCCCGTTTGTCGTTCATCGCCGGGCTCCGGATCGTTCCCGCCGAGCTGGGTGGCGCCGGAACTCTGACCGGTGCGGGCTTGCTCGCGCTCACCGCCGTTATCTGACACGCGTTCTTCCCCGATAAATCCGCAGGGAGTCCCACTAAACGGGTGCCACCTGTTCCCAATTTCTGTAACGTGTTTTAGTGTTCTGACTCACACCGTTACGGGCATTGCACGTGACGCCTACGGGAAGGAGGTGACCGTGAGCCCAGACGCTTCCTCATCTGACGTTGCCTCGACTGCTTCTTCGACCGATGAAACCGAGCATCACGCCCAGGTCGCCCGACCGAGCGATTCCCTCCGCGACACCGAAGACCTCCGTGAGCGCCTGGAACGGTGGATGGCCGGCAAGGTGCCGAGCGGATCCACTGTGACCGTCGCCGACGTCACCTTGCCCGCAGCCAACGGCATGTCCAGCGAAACCATCCTCTTCGACGCCACCTGGGACGGCGATCATCATCCCTTGGTCGCTCGGGTGGCACCGACGGAATCGACTATGCCGGTGTTTCCGACCTACGACCTCGAATCCCAGTTCCGCACCATGGCTCAGGTGCGCGAGCACTCGGCGGTGCCCGTACCCGCGGTGTACTGGTCAGAATCCGACCCGGACGCGTTGGGTGCGCCGTTCTTCGTGATGGAACGAATCTCCGGCGACGTGCCGCCAGACGTCATGCCGTACAACTTCGGATCGTGGGTCACCGAAGCGTCCCCCGAGCAGCGAAAAACCCTCCAGCGCAGCTCGGTCGACGTCCTGGCTCAATTGCACGCCATCGACAAGCCGTGCGAGCGTTTCGACTTCCTCCGACTCCCGAATTCGGGAACGACTGCACGAGACGCATTCACGGCGCACATCGCCGAGCAGCGCGCGTACTACGAGTGGGTGGTCTCCGACGGCATCAGATCACCGCTCATCGAACGTGCCCTCGACTGGATCGAGGAGAACAATCCCGCGGACGATTCTCCGGCGGTGCTCTGTTGGGGCGACTCGCGCATCGGCAACGTCATGTACCAGGACTTCGCGCCGGTAGCCGTACTCGACTGGGAAATGGCAACTCTCGGCCCGCGAGAGATGGATCTGGGCTGGATGGCATTCCTGCACAGGTTCTTCGAGGACATCGCCGGGTTGGCGAACCTACCCGGCCTTCCCGACTTCCTTCGACTGCCGGATCTCGCGCAGACCTATGCCGAGATCACCGGCCACACCCCACACGATCTGGAGTTCTACGTTACCTATGCCGCACTGCGTCAGGCGGTCATCATGTGGCGAATCCAGGCCCGCGCCATAGCTTTCGGCCAGTCACAGCGACCCGAAGACCCCGACGACATGATCATGCACCGCGCTTCGCTCGCCGCGATGCTCGACGGTACCTACTGGGAGAGGTTGGCCTGACATGCTCTCACCGATGGACGACTATCCCGTTCACCAGATCGCCGAACCGATCCGTCACGTAGCCACCTCGGATCGAAACTTCTACGACCGCTACTACTTCAATTGCTACCCCACCGAATCCCCCGACGTGTTCCTCATCGTCGGACTCGGCCAGTACCCCAACCTCGGCGTCATGGACGCATTCGCTGTCCTTCGCCGCGGTGACGACCACATCGTTGCTCGCATGTCGAAGGCGCTGGGTGCCGACCGTACCGACACCACCGTCGGACCTCTGCGCGTCGAAGTGCTCGAAGGGCTGCAGAAGCTCCGCGTCGTACTCGAACCGGGCAGCGAATACGATCTCTCCTTCGACATCACCTTCGATGCCACCATCCCCGCGGCGCTCGAGCCCAAGCACTTTCGCCGTCAACTCGAACGAGTCACGTTCGACACCTCACGCTTCCTGCAGACCGGCACGTGGACCGGATCGCTCACCGTCGACGGGGAGGACTTCGCGATCGACCCGAAGACGTGGCGAGGTAACCGCGACCGCTCGTGGGGTGTGCGTCCGGTCGGTGAAGCCGAACCGCAAGGCAGACGCGCCGTCGACGGAATCCAGAACTTCTTCTGGATCTACGCGGTCATGCAGTTCGACGAGTTCACGATCTCGGTGATCATGCAGGAAGACGAGCAGGGCAGGCGCATCGTCGAAGAAGCCATGCGAGTGTGGCCGGACGAAGCCAGGGACAACGAATGGCTCGGCCGACCCGAACACGAACTGACGTTCTGCCCCGACACCCGCGACGTCACCGGAGCGACCATCACCTTCCACCGGCCAGGCGGTGAAGTCCTCACCGTCGCCTGCGAACTGCTGCTGGCCAACTACATCGGAATCGGCACCGGCTACGGGCTCGAACAGGACTGGCGTCACGGAATGTGGCAGGGCGAACTCGTCGTACAAGGGCTCCGCCACAAGGTCCACGAGATCGAACCGTTCCAACGCATGTTCTCCCCCGTCGACAACCTCGCGTCCTTCACGCTCACCGAAGGCACGAACACCAACACCGGCACCGGTCTTTTCGAGGTAGCCGCCATCGGACCGCACGAGAAATACGGATTCACCAGTTTCACCGACACCGCACAGGCAGACGACGCGTATGCCCTCGCGGCGACCGACAACACCGAGGAATGAATTGATGACTGACTACGACAAGCTCTACATCGGTGGAGCATGGGTGGCCCCGGCCACCGACCAGGTACTCGAAGTGTTCTCTCCCGCAACGGAGGAGCGCGTCGGCAGCTGTCCCATCGCAGCACCGGCAGACATCGACGCGGCTGTGTCCGCAGCCCGCGCGGCGTTCGAGGGACTGTGGTCACGCACCACCCCCGCCGAGCGCGGCGCGATCCTCGCCAAGGCCGCCAAGCTGATCGAAGAGCGCAGCGCGGAAATCAACCAGCTCATCTCCAACGAGATGGGCCAGCCGCCCGCCATGGTCGGCATGATGCAGCAGACCCCATCGATGGCGACGCTGGGCTACTACGCCGAGCTGGCCGACAAGTTCGCGTGGGAAGAGAAGCGCACCGGTGCGTTCGGGCAGACCAAGGTGACCCGTGAGCCCGTCGGCGTCGTCGCCGCCGTGCTGGCCTGGAACGTCCCGCTGTTCCTGGCGATCAACAAGCTGGCCCCCGCGCTGCTCGCCGGCTGCACCGTACTGCTCAAGCCCGCACCCGAATCCCCTCTCTCCGTCCACGTGATCGCCGAGATCTTCACCGAGGCAGGCGTTCCCGAAGGCGTCATCTCCGTGCTCCCCGGCGGAGCCGAGACCGGCGAATACCTGGTCTCTCATGCGGGCATCGACAAGATCACGTTCACCGGATCCAGTGCCGTCGGCCGCAAGATCGGTGCCATCGCCGCGCAGAACCTCAAGCGCTGCTCCCTCGAACTGGGTGGCAAGTCCGCCGCGATCATCCTCGAGGACGCCGACATCGCCGCCGGAATGCCGATGCTCGTCATGTCCGGCCTGATGAACACCGGCCAGGCCTGTGTCGCTCAGACCCGAATCCTCGCTCCCCGTTCGCGTTACGACGAGGTCATCGAGGGAATGAAGACCGCGGCAGGCTTCATGACCGTCGGCGATCCGTCCGATCCCGCAGCACAACTCGGCCCGCTGATCTCCGAGAAGCAGCGCGAGCGCGTCGAGGGCTATATCGCCAAGGGCAAGGAAGAAGGCGCGCGCGTCGTACTCGGTGGTGGACGTCCCGCCGGCCTGGACAAGGGCTGGTACGTCGAGCCGACGATCTTCGCCGACGTGGACAACTCGATGACCATCGCACGCGAGGAGATCTTCGGACCCGTCCTCTCGGTGATCCCGTACGACTCCGAGGACGAGGCCATCAAGATCGCCAACGATTCGGATTACGGCCTCGCCGGATCGGTGTGGACCACCGACATCGATCACGGACTCGAAGTTGCCGCGCAGATCCGCACTGGTACCTACGCGATCAACTGGTACGCCTTCGATCCCGGATCACCGTTCGGTGGTTACAAGAACTCCGGTATCGGGCGCGAGAACGGACCTGAGGGCCTCGAAGCCTTCTGCGAGACCAAGTCCGTACTCATGCCGCCCGGCTACGTGGGCTGACCCACCCGGGAGTTGGCACCCTTTGCTGACAGTTGGCACCCGTTCCGACCTGCCGGAACGGGTGCCAGCCCCATGAAATGGGTGCCAACTCCCAGCGAATCCACAGATCCACCCGGTACCGTCGAAAACGAATCAGTCATCTCACAAAGGACATTCATATGCTCACCAACGCCATCAACGCTTTCCTCGCACTCTGGGGCAGCGCCTCCGTCGGCAGCAGTGGATACCAGATCCCGCCGGGAACCCTTCCCTTCGGTTCCTGAGACATGAATGTTTGAAGCCCGCCGATTGGTCAATCGGCGGGCTTCAAACGTAATCGAGGCACCATTCAGGCCAGTCCACGCTCCCGACGAAGCGCATCCTCCATCTGC
Organism: Rhodococcus sp. P4_F3_2; assembly: GCF_056401335.1. Classification (NCBI taxonomy): domain Bacteria; kingdom Bacillati; phylum Actinomycetota; class Actinomycetes; order Mycobacteriales; family Nocardiaceae; genus Rhodococcus; species Rhodococcus sp. P4_F3_2. The sequence continues at coordinate 276,405 of NZ_JBFUJN010000002.1, read as the reverse complement.
TCATACTCGCGACGCGCAGAATCCCGTTCCAGGATATGACTGCCGTGCGTGCAAAGCTCGGGCGCTCGAACTGCAGGGATGAATATGGAAACGGGCCACGTGAGACCAACTGCTAGAAATCCGAACATTCCTGTAAATATCGCCTCTGTCGAGAAAAAGGAGCGATACACTCCGTGTTTCCTTCTCCAGTAAGACGTCCCTATTGCCCGACCGATTACAGCATAGGAGATGAATGCAATGAATCCGACTACTACCATGTCCATTGAATATCCTCTCGACCGATTGATAACGAATATTTTTCGCCGGATTCAGGCACTCGGCAGCCAACTCTCATAGCGTTGACATCGACGTTCACCGAACCTACTGCGCTAGCCTGAGCAGCATTGACTCATCGGTGCTGCGCGCATGGGCTACCGCCTTGCCCGTGGCACCTCGTGCAATTTCCAAAGGTTCCCCACACCTTCCCCTCCCCGTTGCAGACCGAACATTTGCCGTGCTGGCAATCCCGGCACCTATTGTCGTATCCCATGGTTCACTCCTCGAATTCGCATTGGTCTGAATATTTCTACCAAATCTCGATACTCATGGCAGTCGTCTGATTGACGGACAATCGCCACAGGGTCCTGGTTGCATTCAAGAGAAATCAATTCAGGCTGACCGGGTCCGCAAGAAATATTCGACCAATTGAATCGAATTGACCGTCTCACTGATGGACAGAACCCGCTGAGCGCACTTCGCGCCCAGCGGGTTCTTTGCTTTCACCGACCCGGTATCTACCGGTCCAGAACGTTATCCGCCAATCGATCCTCGCGACCGGACACCAAGGCCTCGGCATCACCGGCGTCCACATGACCGAACCAGGTGCCACCGGGGTTCGCGATCACCAACGGGCCCAGGTTGCACGGGCTCAGACAACCGGTTCCCGTCACCTTTGCCGAAGTGCCTTTGGCCGCCGCACTCATGGCCCGGTGGAGAGGCCCTGCTCCGTACGCCATGCAGCGGGGCCCCTTGCACACCAACAGATGTGTATCGTGCTGCTCGATCACCGACCAAGCCGGACTGCGATACGACGCCGGACTGGCAGTGATCGGCTTTCCGGCCGCGCCGAGTTCATCGATCACCTGCGCGGCCACAGCACCTTCGAGCGTTTCCGATTCGTGGAGCGAGACTTCCAGTTCGGCACCGATCCGGGTTTCGCGCCAGTTCGCAACCGCCTTGCTGGTCCACGTGAGCAGGTACCGATCCCTCGGCACCGCAACTGGAATCAACACGACCTTGCCCACGTCATCGGTATGCGCTCGATCGAGTTCCTCGTGAAGGCTCGGCGACGCGACATCGAGGTACGCAATACGAACGTCGGCGTCGGTGCCGGCCCGAACAGCGTCGAACATCCGTCGCGCGGCCGACTCGTCGAGGCCGCTGACGGTCGGCCGAAGTACGACGATCACCCGATGCGAACCACTGTCGACACTCATGCCGACGGCGCGGTTGTCCAGTCGATCCCGCTCGACGGAGCAAGTCCGAACTCTTCGATCTTCGCGCGCAGCTCTTCCGCGCCGTAGACGTTGGGGAATCCGCTGGTGAACATGGCGAGCGGGAGTACGACGAAGCGGTTCTGCTTGACGGCGTCGAGATCGCGTAGGCCTTCTCGGCTCTTGATCGCGTCGATCTTGCCCTGTACTTCGTCAGCGCTCTTCTTGTAGTCCATGATCACGATGACGTCGGGTTCTGACTTCGCGACGGTCTCCCAGCTCGCTTTGAACCAGGTGTTGTCGACGTCGGCGAACACGTTGGTTCCCCCGGCGACGTCGATGATTCCGTTGGGGGCTCCGTTGCCTCCGCTGGTGTACAGATCTTCTTCACCGCTGTCGTAGATCAAGACCTTCGGCTTGTCGGCGGCATCTGGCGCGGACTCCAGACGTGCCAAACGTGAATCAAATTCGGTCAGTGCCTCGGCGGCAGTGTCCTCGGTTCCGAACAGCTTTCCGTAATTGGTCACGTCCGCACGAAGGGCATCCCACGGACCCATCGTGCCGAGCGCGGAATCCGCTGCGGCACTCTGCCTACAACTATCGGAGATCACATATGCATCGATGTTGTTGCTCTGCAGCGATTCCGGCGTCACACCGGAGGCTCCCTTGAACAAGCCACTGTAGGAGCCGACCACCAGGTCCGCCTGCTTACCCAGAATCGTCTCCATCGTGATCGTTCCGTCCAGGTGTGGGACGTCCGCAATTCCAGGGCCGAACATCGACTCCATGATCGCGTCGTTGTTCGTGTTCAACACGACGGCCGCGAGACGATCCAAACCGCCGACTCGGAGAATGGTGCCGATATTGGCCGCATTGCTTGTCGCAACGACGTTCTCGATCGGAAGCTGGAAAGTGCTTTCGGTCCCGCAGTTCTCCACTGTCACCGAAGTCTTGTCTGCAGCTTCGTCCACCGGTGCAGTTGCCGAGCAGCCGGCAACTGTCAACAACGCTGTCGCGGCTACAACCGCACCGAACGACGCTCGAGTCTTGACATGTATCAAAGTGCACTCTCCGAAAATGATTGTTGTAGTTGAGAATTTCGTGATTCGAATACGAGGTGTGAACGGCCTGTCGCGGGGTTCACGAGCTCGAAAGTCTCGACGCCGAAGACAGTTGCCACCACCGAGGTGGTGAGTACGTCGGATGGATGTCCGAACGCCCTGGCAACTCCATCCGCGAGCACGAGCACCCGATCGCACACTGCCGCAGCCAAATCGAGGTCGTGCAGTGCCATGATCACCGTCCGGTCCAACGACCGGACCAGATCGAGCAGTTCGAGTTGATGGCGGATGTCGAGATGATTGGTCGGCTCGTCGAGGATGAGCACGCCGGCGTCCTGCGCGAGACCTCGGGCGAGAAATACCCGCCGACGCTCGCCGCCGGAAAGCGTGTCCATCGAAGAGAATCGGTGCTCGATCATTCCGACCTCGCCCAGAGCACGATCAACGACGGCATTCTCGTGCTTTCCGCCGACACTCCAGGGCTTTGTATGTGGCGTGCGCCCCAGAGTCACGTACTCGTGAACCAACAAATCGGCGGGACTCTGCTCTTCCTGCGCCACAAAAGAAATGGCTTTGGCCCGCGAACGCGCGGACATCGCGTGCACGGACTCGCCGCCGACGCGGACGTCACCGTCAGCGATCGGTCCGAGACCGGCAAGCGCACGCAACAAAGTCGACTTGCCCGATCCGTTCGGACCGACGACGCCGACTACTGCACCGGCGTCCGCCGCGATGTCGACGCCCTTGACGACGGTTCGGCGGTCGATGCGGACAACGACTCCGGACGCGGTCACCGCCAGGGCGCGGGCGCTCACGAACTGCCACCGAATCGGTAGCGCCGACGGCCGAGAAGCAGGAGAAACAGCGGGGCACCGATCACCCCGGTCACCACGCTCAGCGGGATCTCGGTCGGCCGCAACGAGGTCCGCGCCACGACGTCGACCCACACCAGGAACGACGCGCCGATCAGCGCTGCCGCCGGCAACACCACTCGATGTCTGGCTCCGACGAGCATGCGTGTGACGTGCGGTATGACCAAGCCTACGAAGGCAATCGCGCCGGACACTGCAACCATCGTGCCGACCAACGCTGCCAGCACGCCGAACAGCACGTTTCGCAGGGTTCGGATGGGAATACCGAGCGAAGCCGCGACGTCCGGTCCGGCCGCCAGCGCATCCAGCCAACCGTGCAGGGCGAACACCGCTGCCGTCAGCAGGAACACAACGATGACCGGCGCCCACAACTTGTCCCAGGATGCCCCGGCCAAACTTCCCAGGAGCCAGAACAATACGGACTGCGCGGCCTGGGAATCATTGGTACGCAGCACCAGAAAACTCGCGATCGCCGACAGGGCGGATGCGGTAACGGTGCCGGTCAGAACCAATCGCAGTGGAGTGATACCGCCTTGCAGCGTCGCGATGGTGAAGACGAGAATCGCAGCTCCCAACGCCCCGATCATCGCGCCGAAACTGAGCGCCCACACTCCCGCGCCGGCGAACAGTCCGGTGGTGATGACGGCGGTGGCACCGACACTCGCGCCGGACGACACTCCCAGCAGGTGGGGATCGGCAAGAGCGTTACGAACGAGGGTTTGCACCACCGCGCCGGCGACGGCAAGACCAGCGCCGACGGCCAGACCGAGCAGTACCCGCGGTGCTCTGATCCCCCACACGATCGCAAGTTCGGAACGCGTGACGGGTGGGCCTCCGAAGCGCGAGTGCACCACGTCCACCACAGTGGACACGGGGAGCATCTCGGATCCGAATGCCAACGCGCACACAGCAGAGAGCACGGTGACGACCAGCAGAGCGGGCAGCACGATACCCGGACTGAGCCGTCCTCGAGGCGCACCAGCCTTCGGCGAAGGCAGGTGGGTAGGTGGAGACAGAGCTCCGCCAACAGCATTCATGGTGTGACCGATCCATCCTCGTGGCATGACACAACGTCAACGAGGGTGGTATCTGGCTACGGTCGACGCATGGACGACCTCACAGTGGCGGGACCGCGCCGGAATTGCACCGACTTCCCATTACCTCGATGATGACGTCAGAACCATAACGGACTGTGGTCACCATTCCGCACACCGGATCAGGATTCCGACGCGATCATCGATCTCGCCTGCCGCACGACGGCTTCCGTTCGCACTCGAAGTTCTCCGGGTGAATCCGATTCCAGCACAACCCGATGCACCTGGCTGTCCACGGCAGTCACAGTCAGCCGCGACGTCAGCAACGCATCGTCCGCACTGAAACCGCGGCTCTGCAAGTATTCCGAAAAACCCAGTACCAGTTGCCGATTCATTCCTTCGACCTGCTCGATGAGCTCACGCGTACGCGGAACCTGATCGTAGAGCAGGTGAAAGAACTCTCGCGGCTTACTGTTCACTTCGACCGCGCACTCCACCAACATCCGGACGGCCTCGTCCGGGGCGAGTTCACGCTCGACGATGTCGGCAAGGCAGAGCGCAAAACTCTCCCGCGCAGCACTCACGTGACGGTTCGCCAACTCCGCAAGGATCTCGTACTTGTCGCCGAAATACTGGTAGAGCGAGCCCACCGACACCCCTGCTTCGTCAGCGATCCGGTTGGTGGTCGCTGCCATGCCCTCCGACGCGAAAACGCGAGTAGCTGCCTCCAGGATCGCGTCGTAGGTAGCCCTCGAGCGCTGCTGGGAGGGCCTTTTCCGCCGAGTCGACACGGTCCTCCGATGCGAGTTGTCAGCCGCGACGCCGATACCGAGAATTGTTTAGGTGACCAGCGCCGATTACTCGAAGTTTATGCCCGACCGGTACACCGATCACATGCCGGCGCCGACCCCGACGTGGTGGGAGTGGAACGGCAACACCGTCCACGTCGCACGGGCAGTGGTTCCAGGCGCGCCGGTTCGTGTTCTCGGCATCCACGGCGCCGGCGGCTACTCAGGCGCGTTGTGGCCGTTCGCCGGGATCGGCGTGAAACTCGGAGCCGAAGTCCTCTTCCCCGATCTTCCGCTGTACGGCGACACCGTCGTAGCCGATCCCGCCGGCGTCCGGTACGAGCAGTGGGTCGATCTCCTCTGCGATCTCGTCCGAGCCGAGAAGGCAGCCGACGATCGGCCGCTGGTGTTGTTGGGCGCCAGCATCGGCGGTCTGCTGGCCTACGAGGTAGCCGCGCGGACCGGTCTGGCCGACGCCGTCGTCGCCACCTGTCTGCTCGATCCCTCGCATCCGTCGGCCAGAGCTGCCGCGGCGCGGTTCGGCCCGATGGGTGTCTACGGCGCTCCCCTGATGCGCCGCACCGAACGACTGGTGGGCCGTATCCGCGTGCCCATCCGTTGGGTCGCCGACGTCGCGAACATGAGCAGCAACCGTGAACTCGCGACGCTGTGCGCAACCGATCCGCGCGGTGGCGGTGTTCGGGTGCCACTCGGATTCCTCAGCAGCTACTTCTCGTTCGAGCACACCGCACCCGAAGCATTTCGGACGACGCCCGTCTTGCTCACGCACCCGGCCGACGACCGATGGACGCCACCCGAACTGAGCCTGCAGTTCCTCCGCCGCATCAACGCACCCACAGAATTCGTGATGCTGGACGGGTGCGGGCACTTTCCCGTCGAAGAGCCGGGCCTGACGCAGTTCCACGACGCCGTCGACACACTGCTGCGCTCCGTCGCCGAGCGTCACCGCACGAAACCGTCGCCACCCGCCTAGCCTGAAGTTCGTGAGCATCGAACCCAAGGCCGAGCCGACGGGAAACGGCGACGAGAGCACCACGACAGTCGTACTGGCGTTTGCGGCTAACGCGCTGATCGCCGGGGCCAAGACGGCGGCCGCCATCGTCACCGGATCTGCATCGATGGTCGCCGAGGCCACCCACTCCTGGGCCGATACCGGCAACGAAGTGCTGCTGCTGATCGCGAACCGCCGCTCGAAAAGGGTTCCCGACCGAGACCAGCCACTCGGGTACGGCCGGGAGGCCTACATCTGGTCGATGTTCGCCGCCCTCGGACTCTTCGCGCTCGGTGCAGGTGTGTCGATCACCCACGGCATCCAGGAACTGTTCCATTCCGAACCGGCCACCGACTTCGGTGTCGCCTACGCAGTCCTCGGCGTCTCGTTCATCCTCGAAGGCATCTCGTTCCGGCAGGCGTACAAGCAACTCCGAACCGAAGCGTCCGCCGTGAACCGTGACTTCATGGCCCAGGCGCTCAACACATCCGACCCGACGACCAGGGCCGTGTTCGCCGAAGATGCTGCAGCACTGATCGGTTTGGTCATCGCATTCGTCGGCGTCCTACTGCACCAGATCACCGGTTCACCGATCCCCGACGCCCTCGGCTCCATCTTCGTCGGCATACTTCTCGGAGTCATCGCGATCATCCTGATCGACCGCAACCGCCGATTCCTGGTCGGCGAAGAGGCCTCACCGACGCTGCGGGCAGCAGCCGTCGAAGCTCTCACCCAACTACCCGAGATCAACCGAATCACGTTCCTGCGCATGGAATACCTCGGGCCGCGGCAGGTCTACCTGGTGGCTAGCGTCGATCTGGTCGGTGACTACGCGGAATCCCGAGTGGCCCACACGTTGCGCGAACTCGAACGCTCACTCGAGCAGAGTCCACGCGTCGTGCGGGCGATCCTGACCCTCTCGACGCCCGAAGAACCGTCGATCGCAGTCTGAACTTCCGGCCGGGCGATAGGCTCGTTCGATGCGCGCACTGATCGTGATTCTGGCGGTTCTGGGATTTGTCGTCGGGGGAATTCCTGTGGTGGGCAGTCTGATCGACGTGATGACCAGTCAAGACAAGACCATCGTCTATCAGGGTTCCTACGTACCATTTCGGGACATGCAGATGGCTCGGGACACCGAATCGACGATAGCCACCGCCTACGAACCCTTAGACGGACCGCGCTGGCTCGTCCTGGCCTGCTATCCCCTGATCGGGGCGGCACTGGGCGCAGCGACGGCCGTCGTACTGGGACGTCGCGGGTGGCACCTGACGCGAGCCTGAACAGACGCCGATGGCCACCCGCCGTCTACACGAGGGTGGCCATCGAAGAAGGAATGCTTCAGATGTACATCGCAGGATCGATGTAACTGTTCGGGTCCACCAGCTTTTCCTTGGTGGTCCGTGGCCGCGCCACCGCCGGGATACCCGTCGCGATGGATTCGGCCGGAACATCTCTGGTGACAACGGCATTGGCGCCGATAGCGCTACCTTCACCGATGACGACAGGTCCGAGGATCTTGGCACCAGCGCCGACGGTGACCCGGTCTCCCAGCGTCGGGTGACGCTTGACCTGCTCGAGCGAGCGACCACCCAGGGTGACGCCGTGATAGAGCATCACGTCGTTACCGACCTCGGCCGTCTCCCCGATCACGACGCCCATGCCGTGGTCGATGAAGAACCGTCGACCGATGGTGGCACCGGGGTGAATCTCGATGCCGGTAACGAAGCGTGTCAGCTGCGAGAGCACTCGCGCCGGGCCGCGTAGCGCAGGGACGACCCACATGCGATGCGCAACCCGATGCGCCCAAATGGCATGCAGCCCTGAATAAACGAGCGCGTTCTCCACATTGCTGCGCGCGGCAGGATCCTGACCGCGCGCAGCCTGCAGGTCCTCGCGAATTGTCCCGAGGATACTCACAAGTCTCAGTCCCGGATGTGTTCGAACAGCGGGGTGGAGATGTAACGCTCGCCGAAGTCACAAACGACAGCCACGATCAGCTTGCCGGCGTTTTCCGGACGCTTCGCCAACTCGAGTGCGGCCCAGACGATGGCACCGGACGAGATGCCGCCCAGGATGCCTTCCTGGGTGCCGAGTGCGCGAGCGACCTCGATGGAATCGGGGAACGAGACGTCGATGATCTCGTCGTAGATCTCGCGATCGAGGACGTCGGGCACGAAGTTCGCGCCGATTCCCTGGATCTTGTGGGGACCGGGCTGGCCACCGTTGAGGATCGGCGAGTCGATGGGCTCGACGCCCACGATCTTGACCTCGGGCTTGTACTTGCGAAGGGTGCGTCCGACGCCGGTGATGGTGCCGCCGGTGCCGATGCCGGACACGAAGATGTCGACGGCGCCGTCGGTGTCGGCCCAGACCTCTTCGCCCGTCGTTGCCTCGTGGATGGCCGGGTTGGCAGGGTTGGCGAACTGGCTGGCCGAGACAGCGTTCTCGGTCTGCTCGACGATTTCCTTGGCCTTGGCGACTGCACCGGCCATGCCCTCGGAGCCCGGGGTCAGCACGATCTCGGCGCCGTAAGCACGCAGCATCACGCGACGCTCGGTGGACATGGTCTCCGGCATGGTCAGGATGACCTTGTAGCCGCGAGCAGCACCGACCATGGCGAGTGCGATACCGGTGTTACCACTGGTGCCCTCGACGATGGTTCCGCCGGGCTTGAGTGCACCGGACTTCTCGGCGGCGTCGATGATTGCCACGCCGATCCGGTCCTTGACGCTGTTGGCCGGGTTGTAGAACTCGAGCTTGACGGCGACCTGTGCGTCCAGGCCCTCGGTCAGACGGTTGAGCCGCACGATCGGGGTGCGCCCGACCAATTCGGTCACGTTGTTGTAGATCCCGCTCATATCTGGTCCTCCTGAGGATCGAGTGTGTCGACCCGCTCGCTGATCACTGCTTTACGGCTGAACTGCATAACGGCTGAACTGCTTAACGGCTACAGGCAAGGGCATACAGACGACCGATGCCGCATCGGTTCATCAAATTGAACCAATGCGGCATCAGGCCACTACATACGGGGGCGGTTTATCAGGCCAACCGCTGCTTCAGAGCTTCGAACTCGTCACGAATGCCGGTCGGCAGCTTCTCGCCGACGAAGTCGAACCACTCTTCGATGAGCGGGATCTCGGCCTTCCACTCGTCGATGTTGACCGCGAGGGCCTCGGTGATGTCGGCGTCCGACACGTCCAGGCCTTCGATGTCGAGTGCCGATCCGGTGGGAACGACGCCGATCGGGGTGTCGATGCCGGCAGCCTTGTGCTCGATGCGCTCGACGATCCACTTCAGGACGCGAGAGTTCTCGCCGAAGCCTGGCCACAGGAAGCGTCCGTCGTCGCCACGGCGGAACCAGTTGACGTAGAAGACCTTGGGGAGCTTGGACGCGTCCGCGGACTTGCCGAGGTCGATCCAGTGCTGGAAGTAGTCACCGACGTTGTAGCCGAGGAACGGCAGCATTGCCATCGGATCGCGGCGAACCGTACCGACCTGGCCTTCGGCTGCTGCGGTCTGCTCGGAGCCGACCGTTGCACCCATGAAGACGCCGTGCTGCCAGTCGCGAGCTTCGGTGACCAGCGGAACCGTCGTCTTGCGGCGTCCACCGAACAGGATTGCCGAGATCGGCACGCCCTTCGGGTCGTCCCACTCGGGAGCCATGATCGGGCACTGCGACATCGGAGTGCAGTAACGCGAGTTGGGATGAGCCGCATGGGTGCCCGACTCGGGCGTCCACTCGTTGCCCTTCCAGTCGATCAGGTGCTGCGGGTCGCCTTCGAGGCCTTCCCACCAGACGTCACCGTCGTCGGTCAGAGCGACGTTGGTGAAGACCGTGTTGCCCTGGTCGATGGTGCGCATGGCGTTGGGGTTCGACGACCAGTTGGTGCCGGGAGCCACGCCGAAGAAACCGAATTCCGGGTTGACGGCGTAGAGCTGTCCGTCCTCACCGAAACGCATCCAGGCGATGTCGTCACCGAGGGTCTCGGCGCGCCATCCGGGGATGGTCGGCTGGATCATCGCGAGGTTGGTCTTGCCACAAGCGGAGGGGAATGCCGCCGCGATGTAGTAGGCCTTGTCCTCGGGCGAGATGAGCTTGAGGATGAGCATGTGTTCGGCCAGCCAGCCCTCGTCGTGCGCCATTGCCGAAGCGATACGCAGCGAGTAGCACTTCTTGCCCAGGAGAGCGTTTCCGCCGTAGCCGGAACCGAAGCTCCAGATCTCACGATCCTCGGGGAAGTGAGTGATGTACTTGGTGTCGTTGCACGGCCACGCGACATCTTCCTGGCCATCGGCCAGCGGAGCGCCGAGGGAGTGCAGCGCCTTGACGAAGAATCCGTCGGTGCCGAGCTTGTCGAGAACCTTGCTGCCCATGCGGGTCATGACGCGCATGGAGACGACGACGTACTCGGAATCGGTGAGCTCGACGCCCAGCTTCGGATCCTCGGCGTCGAGGGGGCCCATGCAGAACGGCACGACGTACATGGTGCGTCCACGCATGCAACCGCGGTACAGGTCACCCATGAGGGTGCGCATCTCCGCCGGGTCCATCCAGTTGTTGGTGGGACCTGCGTCGATTTCTTCCTTCGAGCAGATGTACGTACGCGATTCGACTCGCGCGACATCGGACGGATCGGAGTTGCCGAGGAAAGAGTTCGGCTTCTTCTCGTCGTTGAGGCGGGTGAAGGTTCCTGCCTCGACCAACTTCGTTGTCAGTCGGTCCCATTCTTCGTCCGAGCCGTCTGCGAAGACGACGCGATCAGGCTGGGTGAGTTCGGCAACCTCTTGCACCCATGCAAGCAGTTCCTTGTGCTGCGTGGGGGGCGTGCCGTCAGTTCCATTGAGACCGGGAATGGTCGCTGAGGTCATCAAACTCTCCTGGGGTGAGCCGGAACCGGGTTCTCGTGACACCGGATGCAAACTGCAGCGCCCCGATACCAGTCGATCCCGGTGTCCCCCTCTCGACGGGGTCCAGCCGCGTCATCCACTCACGTGGATTTCACGGACGCCGGGTGTCCTATGTATTGAGGTTAACGCTGGCTGTTCACCTGCAGGTAATCGGGTGCGGTCAGAAATGTCACAGAAACGATTCAGTTGGTGTGTTCAGGTGCCTACCCGGCGCTCAGAGCACATAAACGGAACCTTTTCAGAGCGCTCCGGCATCGATTTTCTGCCACACGAGGGCGCCTTCGTCGTCTCGACTGCATTCCCAGGCCGAGTAGTCGCCGTCCGACTCGATCATCGTGAGGCGATCGGCGCTACCGTCGCGATCGAAATCGGACACGATCACGACGTCGTCGTCGGAGTGGACGACACGGCTGTCGACCGTTCCGTCACCGTCCAAGTCGAAGGCGTCGAAGTTCAGGTCGCCGGCATCGACCGGTCCCGACGAGGGCCCGAAGGTCTCGGGCTCGATACGCCCAGGATCGAGCGCTTCGGCTTCGTGCCCGTCGATGTGTCCGGCCGTGATCAGAAATGCGTCCATTACTCCCCCTACTGGATGGTGACCTACTGCTTCGGCAACCCCTACCGAAACCGTCCGCTCAGTATTACCAGACCCCGACGATCAGTCGTGGCCGAAATTGCGGCGCTGTGGAGAACTCTGCACTCGCGGAATGTCAGTAGGCGGCGTTCAAAACGGCGAGGTCGCGCTCGCACGACGCCAGTTGCCCTGATCTGGCCGCGGCAAGCTCACGAAGTTCACCGTCGATCTCCACGATTCGGGCCTGCGCCGACGCCACCTGCTCGCGGCTCTCCGCCATGATCGCCGCTCCCAGATCCGCCTCGGCCTCGAGCAGAACGCTCTGGACTCGCTGCTCCCACTGTGCGCGAACCGTCGACATCGATTCGACGATCCACGACCTCGAGTAGGCACGATCCGCCGTCAGCCCGCGAGTTCGCGCCAACCACCACGCCGCGGCGCCACCCAGAACCAACGTCACGGGGATACTCGCGAACTCCAGGGCCGGAATCATCTCCAGCGGAGTCACCGCGATACGGCCGAGGCCGAGACCCGCGGACGCGCCGACAAGAATTGTCACCCGGTCCTCGTTTCCGCGCTGACGGCGCGGCGGGCCCTCCGGAATCCGTGGGGAAGGCATGTATCCGGTCGTGCCCGCCACTTCCACCGCTGCCGCCATCGCGGCATCGAACACCCGGGTGTGATGGTCGACCTCGTGCTGCAGTCGCGTCGGCACGCTGCCCAATTCGGCTCGCGAGGCCGTGTCGACCCAGGCACGTGCCCCGGCGACCGTCGCCCGGGTTGCCTCGGCGATTTGTTGTGACAGATCCCCGCGCGCTCGTTGCAGTCGGCTTCGCACCTGCACCAGGCGTTCGCCTCGCCGGCCGTCGCGGTCTGCGAGCAGCTGTGATCGCTCGGCCCGCAGTTCGGCACCAGGAACGCTGTCACGCAGATTCCGGATCTCTATCTCGATCATCCGGCGCGTCTGCGCGATGACACCGGAATCCGAACCGCCTGCTTCCCTCTCCCGTGCCGCCCGGCTCACGACCGCAACGAGCGACTGCTCTTGACCGGGCGCAATCGGGACCACCGGGGCCTGAGCAAAAGCGGTGCAGTGCGACGCGAGAATCTCGGCATCACGCCGGCGCACCGCCTGCCAGTCTCGGTAGACGTCGATGCGGGTCAGCGCGACCACCACCGGGATTCCGCTCTCTGCAGCGTCGTCGAGAAGAAGAAGATCCTCGCGTCCGATCACACTGGCGGCGTCGACGACCAGAAGTACGACGTCGGCGTCCACCTCGCGTGTCACTGTCGAACAGTCATCCGAAGCATTGAACATCCGGGCGACGTCTTCCCGTCCACACCTCGGTGGGCCGACAACGTAAATTCCAGTGCCACTGGATGTTTCGGCGACGACCTGGCGACCCGGATCGGATGCCGGATTCCATCGCTGCACCACGCGCAGCACCGAATCCGGAAGTAACGAAACGCTATCCATCGGTCACCGCCGGAGCGGAGCGATCGCCCCCGAGCTGCGCCCACCGACGCACATACCCGCGGCGAATCAGTGAGACCCTTTGTTGCGGAGCCTGTTCCGACTCGTCCACAAGCTCGCCCCACCACCGGCTGCATGTGCCCGCGTCGTCGGCGGTACGAGGATCGGGAGGCTCGCCTTGACGCAGGGCTCGAATTTCGGGGCTCATCATCGCCGCCGCGGCGCCGAACAGCACCGCGGAGTCCGAACTCAGATACAACTCGATCTCGTCCCTGCCCGCAGCGCTGCGCGAGGCAGACCGCCTCAGCGCCGGGCCGATCTGCTCGACCCGGCCCCACCACTGCGCCTCCAGAACAGGTCCGAGAGCCTCGAACAATTCTTCGACGCCGCGCCCGGTCAGTGTCTCCACCGGAACCGTGGGCACGCCGACGGTCTCCGAGATCTCCGCGGCCCGTCCCAGCGCCTCGTCCCAGCGCGGCCCGAACAAGTCAGCCTTGTTCGCAGCGACGACCACACGATCGGAAACTCGGGCAATGGCTCGGCCGTCGACGTCGCGGACCGCGTCGACCACCACGTAGACAACGCAACGACGACCCAGATCGGGGTTCGACGTTCCAGGGACGTCGAACGCGCGCGACTCGGTCACCACAACCGGTGCGCCGACGACTCTGCGCGAGAACCGGTCGTCGCGCCCCAGGATCCGCGCCAACGACGACCGCCCCACCCCGGCTCGCCCGGCGACCACCAATTCGAGCGGCGCGCTCAGCGATCCGAGCACCGAGTGAACCGCCTCTGCGGCTCCCGAATCGATCGACGTCAGCCGATATGCCAGAGCGCGCAAGTGGTCGATCGGCTCCGCGCAGGCGTCGTCGATCGATTCTGCGGGCAACATTCGTGACCAATTACTGCATGCAAATCCTGTGTTCATCCCCACCCCACGTCCCCATCGTGTCGGTGAGATTCTGTCAGGTTCTCGGCAAGGACGGCAGGTGACACCACTCTTTCGCTGGCTGTCCGAAGTCGGCTGTTTCAGGACTTTCCGCAGAAAGTCTCAACTCAAACTTCAGACCCGTCTGCGCTAAACGGGGGTCATGCGTGACAATGGGTTCGTGAACGAAGCCGATCAGCATGCACCGCAGACCCCTGACACGGGGCAGACGGACCACGCCAAGGGGTCCCGTCTCCATCCGAGAGTGACCAGCTTTCGCTCTCGCCGGGGTGCGCTGACCGACGCGCAGCAGCAGGCTTGGGACCGTCAGTGGCCGCTCATCGGCGCCGACGTCTCGGACACACCGCTCGACGCGAACGCCTGGTTCGGACGCGAGGCACCCCTGATCATCGAGATCGGTTCGGGTACCGGCACCGCGACGGCCGCTATGGCCAAGGCGGAACCGCACGTGAACCTGATCGCGATCGAGGTGTACCGCCCGGGGCTCGCGCAACTTCTCCAGCAGGTCGAGCGTGAAGAGATTCCCAACGTCCGCGTACTACGCGGTGACGCGATGGACGTACTCGAGAACATGGTCGCCCCCGAGTCCCTGACGGGCGTCCGGGTGTTCTTCCCGGACCCGTGGCCCAAGGCCCGCCATCACAAGCGTCGCCTCCTGCAGGGGCCGACGTTCGCGCTGATCGCCAACCGCCTCAAGCCCGGCGGAGTCCTGCACGTGGCAACCGATCACGCCGAGTACGCCGAATGGATCGAAGAAGCCGGCAATGCCGAGCCACTGCTGACCGCACTCGACTGGGAGTCTCCGATGACCCACGAGCGTCCGGTCACCAAGTTCGAGGACAAAGCCCATAAGGTCGGTAGTGCAATCACCGAGCTTATATGGGGGAAGATCAGAGCATGAGCGTCAGCGAACAGCTATCCGACGACGTGACGTCGTCGGAATCTCCTCTCGACTTCGGTCGTGACTCCCGCCACCCCAAACGGGTGCTTCTGGTCTGGGACGCCCCCAACCTCGACATGGGCCTCGGCGCCATCCTCGGTGGCCGGCCTACCGCCGCCTACCGGCCACGATTCGACGCTTTGGGTCGTTGGCTGCTCTCTCGCACCGCCGAACTGTCCGCACAGAACAGCGGCACGCTCGAGCCTGAAGCGACCGTCTTCACCAACATCGCGTCCGGCAGCGCCGACGTCGTTCGTCCTTGGGTCGAAGCCTTGCGTAACGTGGGTTTCGCGGTGTTCGCCAAGCCGAAGGTCGATGAAGACAGCGATGTCGATTCGGACATGCTCGAGCACATCGCGCTCCGGTACGGCGAGGGCCTCGCCGGAATCATGGTCGCGTCCGCCGACGGCCAAGCGTTCCGCGAACCTCTCGAGGACATCGCAGCAACCGGTATCCCGGTCCAGGTTCTCGGGTTCCGTGAACACGCCAGCTGGGCTGTGTCGTCCGATATCTTGGACTTCGTCGATCTCGAGGACATCCCAGGTGTCTTCCGTGAGCCTCTGCCACGGGTAAGCCTGGACACCCTGCCCGACGAGGGCGCCTGGTTGCAGCCGTTCCGACCGCTTTCTGCCCTGCTCATCGGGCGAAAAAGTGTTGCCGAGTAGGAGTTGATCAGTGTTCGCCAGCTGGGGAAGCATCGTCTATCGAGCCCGCTTCACCGTCATCGCTGTCATGGTGGCGGGGCTCCTCGGGCTCGCTGCGTACGGCCTGAGCCTGCAGGATCATCTCAGCCAGAGCGGCTGGGACGATCCGGGGTCGGAATCGGTAGAGGCTGCAAAACTCGCTGACGGCACGTTCGGACGCAGCACGACGGGTGACGTTCTGGCGCTGTACACGGCGCCGGAGGGCAAGACCGTCGACGACCCCGAGTTCCAAGCGAAGGTCATCGACAATCTGCAGCGGCTCGTCGCCGACAACCCCGACCAGATCATGAAGATCAACGGCTCGTACTTCAAGGTCGACAACGGTCTCTCGGTGGCGGCCCTGGCGGACAAGACCAAGCAACACGCGGTCACCAGCATCGCGATCGCCGGCGACAACGACACCGCGGTGTCCAACAACTTCCGCGACGTCGAGTCGCAGTT
The DNA here is from genome assembly GCF_056401335.1 of Rhodococcus sp. P4_F3_2. Classification (NCBI taxonomy): domain Bacteria; kingdom Bacillati; phylum Actinomycetota; class Actinomycetes; order Mycobacteriales; family Nocardiaceae; genus Rhodococcus; species Rhodococcus sp. P4_F3_2. Next base: position 260,173 of record NZ_JBFUJN010000002.1, on the reverse strand, counting down.
CTACATCGACGGTGTCGACGTGCAACTCGCCGGCCTGCAACCTGTCGCGAATTCGCTCAACGACACGATGGCCAACGACATCAAGCGCATGGAAATGCTCGCGATTCCCGCTGTCGGTGTCCTGCTGTTCTTCGTCTTCGGTGGCGTCGTCGCTGCGGCCCTCCCGTTGATCGTCGGCGGTCTGACCGTCATCGGCGCCAACGGCATCATTCGACTGATCACCAACTTCACCGAGGTCAACGCGTTTGTTGCGCCCGTGGTCTCTCTGGTCGGCCTGGGTCTCGCGATCGACTACGGACTGTTCATCGTCAGCCGTTTCCGAGAAGAGATAGCCGAGGGGTACGACACCCCGACCGCAGTACGCCGAACGGTCATGACGGCGGGTAGAACGGTCATGTTCTCGGCGACCATGGTTGCCGTCAGCCTCGGCGGTCTGCTGTTGTTCCCGCAGGGCTTCCTCAAATCGGTGGCCTACGGCGCCATTGCTGCCGTCATGCTTGCCGCGATCTCGTCCATCACGATTCTTCCCGCTATTCTCGGCATTCTCGGCAAACGGATCGACGCGCTGACCTTCAAGAAGCTGCGCCAGACCAAGACCAACGAGGAAATCGAGAACGGTTTCTGGGGCAAGCTCACCCGCTGGGTCATGCAGCATCCGCTCAAGGTCGCGGTCCCGATCGTCGCGGCTCTACTGCTGATGATCATTCCGCTGACGGGCATCAAGTTCGGCGGTATCAACGAGACGTACCTGCCCCCGGACAGCCCCACGCGTGTCGCGCAGGCGCAGTTCGACGAACTCTTCCCGGGCAATCGCACCGAGCCCGTTCGACTCGTCATCGAGGGAGCGGACAACACCACTCTCGGTCAGATTTCCAAGACCGCAAACGCTGCGCCGGGTCTGGTCGAGAAGTTCACCCCGGAGGTCGCGACCAAGGACGGGGTCAACGTCCTCAAAGCCGGTCTGACCGAGCGCAACGAGGCACGTCCCACCATCGACTATCTGCGATCCGTGGATTGGCCCGAGGGCACAACTGTGCTCGTCGGCGGTACTCCGGCCATCGAGCAGGACAGCGTCGACGCGTTGCTCGACCGTCTGCCGCTGATGGTCGTATCGGTCATCCTGCTGACGACGCTGCTGATGTTCTTGACGTTCGGTTCGCTCGTCCTGCCCATCAAGGCTGCGTTGATGAGCGCGCTCGGCCTGGGTTCGACGCTCGGAATCTTGACCTGGATCTTCATCGACGGCCACGGTTCCGGTCTGTTGAACTTCACGCCGGGACCGATCATGTCTCCCGTCCTGGTGTTGATCATCGCGATCGTCTACGGCCTGTCGACCGACTACGAAGTGTTCCTGCTCTCCCGCATGGTCGAAGCGCGAGCGCAGGGCGCGAGTACTACCGAATCCATCCGAATCGGCACGGCACATACCGGCCGGATCATCACCGCTGCCGCACTGATTCTGATCGTGGTCACCGGTGCATTCGGCCTGTCCGATCTGGTGATGATGAAGTACATCTCGTACGGCATGATCTCCGCGCTGATCATCGACGCCACACTGATCCGAATGTTCCTGGTCCCCGCGACCATGAAAATGCTCGGCGACGACTGCTGGTGGGCCCCGGCCTGGATGAAGCGGATCCAGCAGAAGATCGGGCTGGGTGAGCCGATCCTCGACAACGAGCTCGTGCTCGCAAACGTCCCGCAGATCGCGCCCGTCGGTGCGATCGCCGGACCGGGTCAGCCGCGCAAGATCGAAGCGGCCTCGCGGGTCATGCCGCCGCCTGCCCCGGCTGCACAGCCGGAAAGCGGACCTCGTGTTCCTGATCCCCTCACCGAGCCCATTCCGCTCAGCGAAATGACGATCAAGGCACCGAACACGGATACACCTGCCGCGGAGAAGCCGGCACCGCGACGTCGTCTCGATATCGGGAGTGCAGCCAGTGCGCCCCAGAACTTGATCGAGGCACCGGTCCCCAATCCCTCGTACCGGCCGCAACCGAACACCAGCGACAAGCGGAGAAACCCGACGCCCGCTGCGCCGGCCGAGCGTCCCATCGAGAGTTGGTTGTCGGACCTGCGGGCCCGGGAACAGACTCCCCCGGCCTCACGTCCACTGCCGGTGGTCCGGACGCCTTCGCGTACAAACGGTTCGGCAAGCAGCGGTTCAGGTACCAACGGCTCGAGCCGGAATGGCTCTGCAAACGGTGCTACCAACGGTTCTGCAACAAATGGCGCTGCAACAAACGGTTCTGCAACAAACGGCTCGGCCCCGACCTCGGTGGAGGCGACCCCCCAGTCGCCGCCTCCACCGATCGCTCCGGAGCGTCGTCCCACCGAGCCCCGAGTCTCGGATGCCTCTGACGGCGACGACAACGCCACCGGCAGGCACCGACCTGACGACGCAGGCGCCATCAGTGTCAGCGAGCTCATCGCTCGCCAGAAGCGAAGCTGACTCATGATCCAGAAGCGGAGCTGACCTGCTCCTGCTTGGCGAAGGCTCGTGCATAACGAGTCCCGACCAGCAGGAGCAGCAAGCCGACCACCAGGAAGGCAGCGCTGCGCACCAGCCCACTGAGCGTGGCCAGGTCGAAGAGGAACAGCTTGGCCACTGCCGCGCTGGTGAGAGCAAGACCAGCTCCGAGCAAAACGCGAGCGTGCTGACGGTTGTTCAGGCCGAGCACCAGCGCTGACGTGGCGGCAAGCATCCAGACGATGGTTGCAACGCTGTGCCCGGCAACAAATCCGGTTGCACTGTCGAAGATTTCGACGCCGGACGAGACGAGCGCACACGTCACCGCGTAGAGGACACCAAACCCTGCGGCCGCCCATAGAACCGCTGCATTCGAATCGGCGATCAACTTCAGTCGGTGAATCGCCCACACCAGCATCACCAGTGCACCTATCGCCGTCAGGCTTGAGAGTGCCGTGATCGCACCGAGTTGCATGGATGCGGCACGGGCAGTCGTCAACGCTTCCGGTGGAACCGTCGTGAGGTATCCGATCGATCCGATTGCCGCAAAGGCGGTTCCGAGGGCGAAGACGAAGCGCGAACCCGCATACAGCGAGACTCCGAGGAAGATCATGCCGACGGTGAGGACCAGCGGTACGACCAGAGATTCCGTCGCCCCGGACAAGCAGCACAGCAACAATGCGGGAGCGCCGGTTGCGCCCAGTCCGAATCGCAGTTGCGTCGGCAAAGGCTTGGCTGCCGCTGCGGCGGAAAGTAGTAGTAGCGCAGCAATTCCGTACAGCACTGCGGATTCGGTGCGCCCGAGCACGGCCCCGACGCTCATCAGCGGAAGGGACGAGACAACAAAGGTAGCGGTGGACCACGCCCCTGCAACTCCGCCGCGCGAGGGCGAACCCGTCCACTGCATAGCCATCGCGCAGCCGGCGCCCACTATTGCAACCACGCCGGCACTGATCACCAATTGCACTGCACTGTTACCGGATTCGCTGAAGATGGACTCCAACGCTATCGCTACGAGCAGCGCGAGAACCACCGGTACTGTGCGCGCCATGCCCAGGTACTTCCAGTCACGACCGAGTTGGGCGGAGAACGTCGCCGACTGGATCGCGAAGAGGAAACCGATGAGAGTCAACGATATTCCCGACGTCAACACGGGAGCCAGCACCGCTGCGCCCAGAACGATCATGAGCGCCAGTGATTCGGAATCCCATTTCACCCCCAAAGCAACGCCGGCCGCGGCAATCCCGAAGGCAATCACCACCGCGAGCGGCGTCRTCACCCAACCGTAGAGAACCGAGGCCGCGACGACGTCGAGGTACATTCCCGCAAAACCGGTGGCAGCCAGAGCAATTGCCCCCACTTTGCCGCCTGGTCGTCCGTGGACCCGCACTCCGGCAAACACCAAGGCGCCGGAAAGGAGTGCGCCACCGAGCACCCGGAGCGGCGGCCCGAAGAATCCGGCCTGCGCTGCAAGTACCAGCAGCATCACGACGCCGATCAGTGTGACGGCTACACCGGCGGCGGCCAGGAGTCGACTGATGACACCGTCGCGTTGCCACCAGGGCTGGCGAGGTGCGGCAACCGGATACGTCGGCGGCTGCCAGGTGGGCACGTTCTGCTGAGGACGCATTGGCGGCATCTGTGGCGCCGGAGCTGCGGGTGCCGGAACTACCGGCATGGGCGGGGGAACAGTAGCCGAGGCCAGCTGAGTCTGCAGGATCGACAGGTTCTGGCCCATGTGACGCAACTGCCGGCCGATGCTGTCGCACTCGGCCGAGAGGGCGGTCACCAGTCGCGRATCGACGGCGGGAGAGCTCGGTGTGGTCATGGCTACGAGCTTGCTGCGTGGCCGAGCCGATCAGATGAGTAGTACTACTCGATCAGCCTGGGGAGTTCTCGTATTCAACTGAGGACACCTTCGACTGACGGCACCATCGACCGACGGCACCATCGACCGACTGCATCATCGACCGACTGCATCATCGACCGACTGCATCATCGACCGACAGGGAACTATCGCCGAGGCGCTGCATTCCGCAATCGTTCGGAGAGCAACCGACCCGAAGTGTGAAGCGGAGCGGGATCCTGACGCGCCCGAGCGAGGACAAGCGCGCCCTCGAGTGCGGACAAAGCGAGAATTGCCTCGGACTCTGCGTCTTCGCGGGACCAACCGTCGGCTTCGAGGCGCTGAGCCAGCAGCCCCAGCCACGAGTTGTACCCGTCCGCACAAGCACCACGGATGACCTCGGATTCGGTTGCGGCATCCAGTGTTGCCGTAGCCAGGGCGCATCCACGTTCGTAGTCCGAATCCGACAAACGTGCAGCCAGTGCGGCAGCAAATGCGGAGATCGCGGTGGCGGCATCGGGTGAGCTCTCCAGGAGATGCCGGATGAAATCGGCCATTGCCTCACCGCGTCGCCTCAGAGCCTCGCCTGCGAGTTCTTCCTTGCCACCGGGAAAGTGAAAGTACAAGGACCCCTTGGTGGTCGCGCTCGCCGAGAGCACTTCCGACACACCCGTTCCCGCGTACCCCTTCCGCTGCAACAAGTCGGCAGCGGCATCGACCAACAAATCCCTCGTAGACATAAGTTCAACATACCGATCAGTACACATATCGACAACACTTGAAGTGCATAAATAGCCAAAACCTTGCATCACTAGACCGATTGGTACATGATTCGAGAATCGAAACCGGAGCGCAGCCAACGACGCTCACGACGGCAAAGGACCAAATCGATGTCACCGAATTCCGCAAACCACACCACGACGACCGTCCTCGGGCCGGACGTAGATCTTGCCGGGACTCTCGCGGCCACCGGCGTCCGGATGATGGTTCGAAGCAAACAAACCGAGGGGGGATTCTCTCTTGTACAACACCGCATCGCTCCGCATTCGATGACCTCACCGGTCCATCGCCACAGCCGCGAAGACGAGTACACGGTGGTTCAAAGTGGCCGCGTCGCAGCGATGGTCGGAGACGAGGTCGTCTACGCGGAGACTGGCGCCATGATCTTCAAACCGCGTGGCCAGTGGCACGCCGTGTGGAATCCCGACGACGCTCCAGCACGGATTCTCGAAATCATCACTCCCGGAGGGATGGAAGACCTGTTCGAACTGATGCCGAAACTACTGGCCGAAGCAGGTTCCGCCGCGGAATCGGTTGCAGCGCGGGTAGAAGCAAATTTCGGGATCGAATTCGATCTCGTTGCCACCGCCGAGATCGCACAGACGCACGGTGTGGGATTCGGCATCGATAGTCACTGACCGACTGCCAGCACCTACCGATCAAAGGAAGATTCATGCTTGTACTCACCGGAGCAGAAGACCTCAGCGCCAACCTGAACCAAGAGTTGGGCGTCAGCGACTGGCACGATGTCACGCAGGAGTCCATCGACGAGTTCACCCGGGTCACCGGCGACGATCAGTGGATTCACGTCGATGTGGATCGCGCGAAGGAGTCACCGTTCGGTGGAACGATCGCGCACGGCAACTACACGCTCTCACTCGGACCCATGTTCTCGTATGCGATGTTCTCGCTCGAGGGTTTTGCGTTTGCTCTCAACTGCGGATTCGACAAGGTCAGGTTGCCTGCTCCGCTTCCGGTTGGCTCTCGCGTCCGCATGCGTGCGACGTTGAGCAAAGTCGAACCGATCAATGGCGGCGTCCAGATCACGGTGACCCAGACATTCGAACGAGAACACGGTGACAAACCCGTGTGCGTCGCCGAGATGTTGACCCGCGCGTATCACTGAAAGGTCAGGAGCCGAACATCTTTCGGATCGTGGTACCGAAGGGATGCTTCGCGGTGACACTGCCGAATCGCACCTTGCCGTGCACCACCAGATGCAGCGGGCCCATCTGCGGGCCGGAACGAACCTTGTTCGACGCGCTTCCTCCGACTGCCTCGACACCGTTCATGTCCACCGTCGCCTCTTCGGGAACGATCAGTGAAATCGAACTGGCGTAGTCGTCGATCGAGATGTTCACGACCTGCGTCTGCATCACAGCGCGCGTGAAATCGATAGTCACACTGGACATTCTGGTATCGACCACGACAGCGGGAGGAACGATCCATGCGCCGTTCCGCGTCACCGTCGCCATTCGTCCACGAATCACGGCAGCATTTGCCGCTCCGTAGTTACCGACTACCGGAGCCCCGACGGGAGCGCGGTAAGGCGGGCTCGGGTGAACCGGCGGCGGCTGGGGTTGGTATGTCGGCGCAGGATACGGCTGGCCTTGGTACATCGGCTGACCTGCATTGGGATACGCGGGTGGGTCGTAGTCGGAGATCAGCGTGATGCCCGGAAGATCGGCGAGAACCGAGTTGAGCTCACCTCGCGTCTTTGCAGCCAAGGCAGTGTCCATGCGCTCGGTGAACTCACCGAGCGAGAGCATCCCTTGACCGACAGCTTTCTGCAGCAGCTCGCCGACGTGCTCTCGTTCGGCATCGGATACGCGTAGATTCCTGGCCTCCATGATTTCCAGGATAAACGTTATTCGAGACCTTGTTCTATTGCGTATCGCGTGAGCTCGACGCGATTGGCCAACTGAAGTTTCCGCAGCGTCGCCTGGACGTGGTTTTCGACGGTCCGGTGGCTGAGCGAGAGCCTCGTGGCGATCTGTTTTGCGCTCAGCCCCTTGGCGACAAGACGGAGCACTTCGGTCTCACGGTCGGTGAGCCGAGGCAGCTCGGGTGCGCGATCGTCGGCCGGTGCCGTCGACATCCGGCGGTACTCGCCGAGCACCAATCCGGCGAGGCCGGGTGTGAAGACGGCTTGTCCGTCGAAAGTCGCTCGCACGGCCGCGAGGAGTTCCGCCACCGAAGCACTCTTGACCAGGTAACCCGACGCTCCGGCTTTGACCGCGTCGAGGACGTCGTCACGCTCGGCGGAGGCCGAAAGCACCAGTACCTTGCTCTTCGGCGAAACCTCGAGCACCGCGGTGGTGGCGTCGGCACCGTTTCCGTCCGGCAGGTTCATGTCCATCAGAACCACGGCCGGTTGCACGGCGGCGGCTCGGCGGCGCGCACTCTCGACACCCTCCGCCGTGGCGCTCACGGTGAAGCCCGCGGCTTCGAGGTCCCGGGAGACACCGTCGCGCCACATCGGGTGATCGTCGACGACCATCACCGTCACCGGATTCTCGCCCTTTTCGTCAGCCACGCTCACTCTTCCCCTTCGGAACGTTGATCTCCCATTCGGTGCCCTCCCCCGGCCCCGTTTGCAGGACTGCAGTTCCGCCGAGCACCTGTACTCGACCGAGAATGGACTTCGATACTCCCATGCGGCCTTCGGCCTCGGCCTGCGCCAAGCGACCTTCGGGGATTCCGACGCCGTCGTCGCGGACACTGACGATCACCTCGTCCGGCAGATCTTCGAGCAATACGTACGCCTTCGCCGCAGGACCGGCGTGCAGCCCGACATTGGACAGGGCATTGTCGACGATGGCTGCCAGTTCGATGGCTCGATCGCGCTCGATCACGACCGGGTGCGCGGGCGTCGACACCGACACCGACGTGCTGGCCTGCGTGGTCAGCAGCGGACACAGATCCACTGTCTGTCCGCCGACGTCTGCCGCGGCACCCGAAACCTGCTCGGAAATCAGCATTCTCAACGCGACCTCCTGCTCGCCGGCCAGCGCGGCCAGCTCAGCTGCCTCGCCGCCGAGTGCGGCTCCTCGCCGGCGCACCATCGCCAGCACCTGCAGAACGCCGTCGTGCACTTCGCGTGCCAAACGTTCGCGCTCTTCGGTAGCCGCCGCCAGACGTACGGCCTGCTCGAGTTGTCGATGCGAGCGCCGAGCGGTGGTGGTGGCCAAGCCCAACGCCAGGCCGACCGATACGAGCACGGGAGCCGTCGCATCGCGCCAGAGGTCCAGGTTGACCTGGTCGCGGATGATCGCGCTGGCCGCCGAGATGACAACTCCGGACGCCATACCGAGCCACGGCCCGCCGAGAATTGCCGCGGAGATGACCGCGTTGGTGGCCCACAGCGTGGTGGGGAGCGTCTGGTGATTCTGATACCACTCGTGGTCGGAGACCAGCCTCGTCGACGCCATCAGCAAGATGACGACCACCTGATCGGCGATCACCACCTGGTACCTCGGCAGCGTCTTACCGAACAGAGCACCGGAAGTTCCGAGCAACAGCGCCGACACCCCGGTCCACACGGCCATCAGAGCGACGAAGAACCAGCTGAGCCGGGAGTTGGTGTAGTCGGAGGCCGAAGCGAACTGGTAGCTGATCGCGTACACCAGCGTGACGAGGCGAAATGCCTGCGCCGCCCGCCACAGCGGGGCATCAGGGTCGGTGTCGACGCCCGACGCCTCGCGAACGGTCGGCTGATAGTGCAGCCGACGACGGCGGGTGGGCTCAGTCATCGGGAGGAGTGGGGTTCACGATGCGAGGCTCGGCGCGCGGCTCGTCGGGTTCGGCGGGGAACAGTGGGGTCTCCGGATCTTCGACGTGCAGTTCGGCGTACGCGATATCCGGGTCGTCGGCGAGGAGGGAACGAATGGCGGTATTCAGGACCGCGACGATCGGAACAGCCAAGAGCCCGCCGACGATTCCGGCGAGGACGATGCCCRTTGTAATGGCGAGAACGACTGCCAGCGGATGCAGGCGAACAGCGCGACCCAACAACAGCGGTTGCATCACGTGCGCTTCGAGCTGCATGACGCCGATGATGATGCCGAGGACGATCAGTGCCGTCAGGAAACCCTTCGTGACCAGAGCGACAAGCACCGCGAGAAAACCGGTCAGAAATGCACCGACGATCGGGATGAACGCGCCGATGAACACCAACGACGCCAGCGGCAGGGCGAGCGGCACCCCGAGGATCGCAAGGCCGGCACCGATACCGATCGCGTCGGCGGCTGCAACCGCGACCGTGGCCCGCACGTAACCGATCAGCGACCCGAAACCTGCAGAACCGGCGATCCGCACGCGACGACGAGCGTCGGTGGGAACGATCCGGGTGACGAACTGCCAGATCTGGTCGCCGCCGTAGAGGAAGAAGATGAGAGTGAACAGCGTCAGCAATGCCCCGGTGAAGATCTCGCCGATGACTGTCGCCGTGGTCAAGGCGCCGCTGGTCAGGGACTCACGATTGGATTGCACCGACTTGACGACCGAATCACCAGCCTGGCGGATCTGATCCTCGCTGAAGTGCAGCGGTCCGCTGGTGAGCCAGTTCTGAATCTGCGTGACGCTGGCCGTGAACTGGTCGGTGAGCTGGGGCAACCCGTCGATGAACTGCTCGACGACAAACGTCATGATTCCCGCGACCAGTCCGATCGAGGCAAGCAGAACGACGATCACAGCTGCCGAGCGAGGAACTCCCCACACCTGTAGCCGATCGACAACCGGAATCAACAGAGCCGATGCCAGTAGAGCCAGCCCCACCGGGATGAGCACGGTCTCGAGGCGCAGAACCACGTATCCGAGAACCAGTAGCCCGGCAAAGATCACGATGAGGCGCCACGACCATTCTGCCGCGATACGCACGCCCGGATGCACCGCCCGAGCGTCGGCGGAGATGGGTTTGTTCATCCTCGAAGCTCGCTCCGCACGCCCCCTGTTTGCGTTCACCTCGCGAGCCTAACCGGACCGGCCGACACAGGTGAGCGGACCAATAATCGGACGCGCGTACCAACACTTCGAGCTCTGCCAGCTAAATTGAACCCTGTGCGGGCCTCATACAGAGCAATAGCGGTGACCATCCGCAGCCGGTGGCCCCTCTATATGCTCTCCATGCTCGCGGCCAATCTGATCGGCGCGGTACTGGTCTTCGCTTTCGTGCGGTACGGCGTGCCGATCCAGGAGTCCGACGCGATAGTTGCCGACCGTGTCCGCAACTTCGCGATCTTCGGCGTTTACCTGGCATTCGCGGGTGCCGTCAGCCTCACCGCGGCGGCCATGATGTTGAAGTCGGTCATTCGTTGGCGGCTGCGCGGTGGTCCACCGACGAGGTCCGAGCAGATGGCGGCACTTCACGCGCCGCTTCGCCAGGCCATCGTTCACCTGGTGCTGTGGATTCTGGGCGGCATCATCTTCGTGTTCCTGACCATCACCGAGATGCCCGGACTCGCGATCGCCGTGATCGTGACGGTCTGCATGGCCGCGACCACGACCTTCGGGTTCACCTACATGCTCGGCGAGCGTATCTTGCGTCCGGTCGCCGCCCAGGCGTTGAGCGAGGGCGAATTCGATCGGACCATGGCGCCGGGCGTCGGAACCCGGCTGGCGATGACCTGGGGACTCGGCACGCTGATGCCCGTCGCAGGCATCATCTTGCTGTGCTCGACGCAGCTCACGACGAATCTCGAGTTCTCCCCCGACTCACTCGCGTGGGCGATCCTGCTCATCTCGATCATGGCGATCGTGCAGGCCTTTGCACTGTCGATGCTGACGGCTACTCAGATCTCCGATCCGATCCGACAACTGCGACGCGCCATCGAGCGAGTGCAGCGCGGCGCCACCGACGTGCGCGTCGAGGTGTTCGACGGCAGTGAGATCGGCCGGCTGCAGGTCGGCTTCAACCGCATGATGAAAGAGTCCGACGAGCGTCGCCTGCTGCGTGAGCTCTTCGGCCAGCACGTCGGCGAGGACGTGGCCCGCCGCGCGCTGAAGTTCGGTACAGAACTGGGCGGCGAAACTCGATTCGTGGCAGTTCTGTTCGTCGACATGGTCGGATCAACCGGTGCCGCGGCCGAGCGCCCGCCGGGCGAAGTGGTCGAACTGCTCAACGAGTTCTTCCGTGTGGTCGTCGACGTCATCGATCGCCACCACGGTTTTGTCAACAAGTTCATGGGTGATGCGGCGCTCGCCATCTTCGGTGCACCACTCGATCGACCCGACGCTCCGACGGCAGCCCTCGCGGCGGCTCGCGAGCTGCGGTTCAAGCTCAACGACATCACCGGCTTGGACGTCGGTATCGGCGTGAGCGCGGGACTCGCGGTCGCCGGCAACATCGGTGCTGCCGAACGTTTCGAGTACACCGTGATCGGCGATCCGGTCAACGAAGCATCACGGCTCACCGAGCTCGCGAAACTTCGGCCCAGCCGAGTGCTGGCGTCGACGAGCGCGCTGTATTTCGCCGACGAAGAGGAACAGGCCGAGTGGGAACTCGGCGAGCAAGTCCAACTGCGTGGGCGCCGACGACTGACGCATCTGGCGTGGCCCGAAAAGTATCCAGAGGTCGATCCGGATCAAATTGGTTAGGGTGAGTCGATGGCTCAGCCTGGAAATACCCCACGGCGACTGAGACGACCACGCTCGCCCGTGGCCGAGACCAGTCGGGCCAGAGGGCGCTTCTGGTGGTTGAAGTGGCTGCTCGGGGTGGCTCTGATCGCCCTTCTGATCGTCGAGGGAATCATCCTGTGGCCTCGTCTCAACGAGTACTGGCAAGCTCTCACCGAAATCCATTGGGGTTGGGTGGCTGCCTGTGTAGCCGCCCAGGCGGTGTCCCTCAGTGGTTACGCGTCCGTTCAGCAGCGCCTTCTCAACGCGGCAGGTGTTGTCGCCGGTCACCTCAAGAACCTCTCGGTCATCTACGCCAGCACGGCGATGGCGTTGACGTTGCCTGCCGGCCAGGTCTTCTCGACAGCGTTCACGTACAAGCAGACTCGAAAGTGGGGGGCGACGCCGGTTGTCGCGTCCTGGCAGTTGGCAATGTGCGGTGTCATCGCCGCCGCGACTCTGGCACTACTCGGTGCCACTGGCGCAGTGGCGTTCGGCACCAAGGTCAGCCCGGTGACGCTGACGATTTCGCTCGTCGGCATGGCAGCACTGTTTCTGGCGTTGCGATACGTAGCCCAGAATCCCGGCAGCATCGAACGCATCGGGCACCGAGTTCTGGCGCTGTACAACCGTTCCCGCAAAAACCCGACCGGGCGCGGTATGCACCGTTGGTCCGAAATCCTCAAGCAACTGGACTCGGTTGAACTCAGTCGGACCGACACTGCGGTTGCCTTCGGATGGTCGGCAGTTCACCGAGTTGCCGACGTCCTCTGTCTCGGTTTCGCTTGTTGGGCAGTAGGAGCCGATCCGTCCTTCGCCGGCCTGCTGATCGCGTTCACAGCGGCGAAAGCGGTGGGCAGTATTCCCCTCATGCCGGGCGGTCTCGGCTATGTCGAGCCCGTGCTCATCACAGCACTGACCATGGCGGGCTCTACCTGGGCGCAAGCCGCAGCAGCGGTATTCGTTTATCGGATAATCAGTTTCGTACTTGTCGCTCTGGTGGGATGGCTCATCTTCCTCGTGTCATTCCGTGCAACCCACCACGAAGACCTCGAGATGGACCTCGAGTTCGAACGCCGCGAACAACCCGGCGTCTAGCGTCGCAACGCTGCCGCCATGTCGTCGAGGTGTGCCCGGCTGATCCGTACCGCTGCCTCCGCGTCGCCGGCTTCGATGGCGTCCACCAACATTCGATGCCCGTCCGCATCCGGCTGACTGTGTGGATGCAGGTCCAGAACCGCGATCAACTCGATCAACGCGGCCCGCAGACGCGGCACAAAAGTCTCGAAGAGTTCCGACAGCACGGGATTGTGTGCCGCATCCACCACTGCCCGGTGGACCGCAATGTCGGCGTCGACGAAGGCTGCGTCCCCGGAATGGGCGGCAGCAGTTCTACCGTCGAGCGCCTGCCGCAGAGCCGCGACGTCAACGGCATCGCGGCGCTGCGCTGCGAGGCGAGCCGCTTCGATCTCGACCGCGTTTCGCACCTCGACGACATGAAGAATCGCCTCGGCTTCGAGCACGCGCGGCCACTGATCCGGAGGCGTCGTACTCCGTAGGAAGACGCCGGCACCCTGTCTCGATTCGAGCATGCCGAGGCCCGCGAGGGTCCGCACCGCTTCCCTGATGGTGGACCGACCGATACCCAACTGCGCAGCCAAAGTGGTTTCACCTGGAAGTTTGGCGCCGACTTCCCATTCACCGCTCACGATCCGCGCTCGCAGCAACTCCGCAGCCTGGTCGGTGAGCAGCCGACGCTCGACGATCGGTGACACGTGAACTCCTCAGGTTGTCTGATAAGTGATTTCGTTCTAGTGTAGCCCGCATGGCTACAGGAGCACTCCTTCTCGACTGCCGCGGCGGGGCCTGACAGACCGGCACCCCTCCGCGGGGTTTCGCCATGCCGGTCTCTCGACTCGACCGCAGGAGAAACCGAAGATGAGTACTACCCGCGCCAACCGCTGGAACAACCAGAAGCCGTCACCCATGCCGTCCGAGCGCTATCGCGCCGCGTGGGATCGCGTCGACATTCCGATTTTCGACCGAACGTGGCCGTCCAATCGCACCACCGCGGCGCCCCTGTGGGTGCCCGTCGATCTGCGTGACGGCAATCAAGCCCTCGCAGAACCGATGGACCCCGAACGCAAGCGCCGAATGTTCGAACTGATGGTGGCGATCGGCTACAAGGAAATCGAGGTCGGCTATCCCTCTGCGAGCCAGACCGATTTCGATTTCGTTCGCGACCTGGTGCGGTTCGATCTCGTTCCCGACGACGTCACCATCGTCGTATTCACCGCCGCGCGTACGGATTTGATCGAACGGACGTACCAGTCGATCGAGGGACTGCCGAACGCGGTCGTCCACATGTACACCGCGACTGCGCCGACGTGGCGAAACGTGGTTCTCGGCAAAGAGCGAGAAGAGTTGCACGACATGATTTTCCGCGCGGCGCAGGACGTGGCCCGTGGCGGCGAAGGCCACGACGGGTGGCGATTCGAGTTCTCCCCCGAGGTCTTCAACCTCACCGAACCCGATTACATCCTGCAGGTCTGCAACAGCCTCACCGAACTCTGGGACGCCAGTCCCGACCGCCCGGTCATCCACAACCTGCCTGCCACAGTCGAAATCGCCACCCCCAACATCTATGCCGACCAGATCGAATACATGCACCAGAACCTGGCCCGACGCGATTCGGTGATTCTCTCGGTCCACCCGCACAACGACCGCGGCACCGGGGTTGCATGTGCCGAACTGGCAGTACTGGCCGGCGCGCAGCGCGTCGAGGGATGCCTGTTCGGCAACGGCGAGCGCACGGGCAACGTCGACCTGGTCACGCTGGGGCTGAATCTGCATGCACAGGGCGTCGATCCGGAAATCGACTTCTCCGACATCGACAAGATCCGTCGAACGGTGGAGTACTGCAACCGAATTCCCGTCCACGAGCGCCACCCGTACGGCGGAGATCTCGTGTACACGGCATTTTCCGGAACCCACCAGGATGCGATCAAGAAGGGCTTCGCCCATCACTACGAGAGTGCGGAGGCTGCCGGCGTCGATCCGGGATCGGCGCCGTGGGCAGTCCCCTATCTGCCGATCGACCCCGCCGACGTCGGCCGCGATTACCAGGCGGTGATTCGTGTGAACAGCCAGTCGGGCAAAGGCGGAATCGCTTATCTGTTGCAGACCGAGTACGGGGTCGAACTCCCGCGGCGCCTGCAAATCGACTTCGCCTCGCGGGTGCAGCTCGAGACCGACGACTCGGGCACCGAAATGACCGCCGACCAGCTGTGGAAACTGCTGCTGCGCGAGTACGGGTACAACGGAGGAGTGCGTCGGTACTCACTGGAACACACCGCCGACGGTGATCAGTTGTTCGTCGCCATCGATCGCGACGGACGCGAGGTCACCGCTGTAGCCAGTGCGTCCGGGCCGGTCGAGGCCTTGAGTAAAATCCTGACCGAACAGGGCTCGGCGGTCGAGGTCGTCTCGCTCACCCAGCATTCACTGCCCCGCAAACCGGAGTCTTCCGGTATTGCGAATTCGGCAGTCACCATCGCAGAATGCGTGGTGAACGGCGAAGGGCGCTGGGGCATTGCGGTGCATCAGTCGGTGACAGCGTCGGCGCTTCACGCCGTCTATGCCACAAGCACAAACACTGTGATGCAGCTCACATGATCTTGCGGAAGGATTTCCTGGGGTCCATAGTTGAAGCTACAAGAACTTGAACATTCAACTACTTATTCAGGAGCTTCCATGACCACCGCAACCTTGCCCACATTGACCGCCGGAACCTGGGTCATCGACACCGTCCACTCCACTGTCGGATTCTCGGTTCGCCACCTCATGGTTTCCAAGGTTCGTGGAACGTTCGACGAGTTCTCGGGAACGATCACCGTTGCCGAAGACGGAACCCCCGCCGTCGAGGCCGAGATCTCCGTGGACTCCATCAACACCAAGAACGAGCAGCGCGACGGCCACATCAAGTCCGCTGACTTCTTCGACGTCGAGAAGTTCCCGAAGGCCACCTTCAAGTCCACCGCAGTGCGCTCCAAGGGCAGCGACTTCGTCCTCGCCGGCGACTTCACGCTCCACGGCGTCACCCGCGAGGTCGAGCTGAACCTCGAGTTCAACGGCGTCAACCCGGGCATGGGCCAGGGCCCCGTCGCCGGATTCGAAGCCACCACCGTCATCAACCGCAAGGACTTCGACATCTCCATCGAGATGCCCCTCGAAGGCGGCGGAGCAGTTGTCGGCGACAAGATCACGATCACCCTCGAGATCGAAGCCGGCCTCCAGGCCTAACAGCACTGTGCGCCTTTATTAACCGCCCGCGGTTAATAAAGGCGCACAGTCGTATGGTGTGAGCGTGAAGAAGTACGCACCATTCCTGCTGATCGACGCCATTCTTGTCATAATCTTCTGCGCGATAGGGCGCCGTACCCACGAAGAAGCCAATGCGCTCGCCGGTCTGGCGAAGACATCGTGGCCCTTCCTGACCGGCCTGGTGATCGGATGGGCTGCCACGTTCGCGCTGTACCGCGACAAGTTCAACGCCGTTCTCCTTCTTCCCACCGGCATTGTCGTTTGGCTCGGCGCCGTCGTCATCGGCATGATCCTGCGAGTGTTGAGTGGCCAGGGCACCCAATTCAGCTTCATCGTCGTCGCGACGCTGGTCCTCGGCGCGTTCCTTCTCGGTTGGCGCGCACTCGCTCCGCTGGTAGTGAAAATCCGCACCAAGTCGTAACCAAACTCCACGGCTCGGAACCACCCGAAATGCCCGAGCACGTAGGACACTTTTCGAATGAGCAACACTACGGAGCCCGTCGAACGTAGCGAGAAAGAAGACCGGGGGTTCTTCGGCCAACCCTTTGCGCTGGCGAACCTGTTCGGCGTCGAGATGTGGGAGAGATTCTCCTTCTACGGGATGCAAGGCATCCTCATCTACTACCTGTACTACAGCGTCAGCGACGGCGGCCTCGGCATCAGTCAGGCGGCAGCGACCAGCATCGTCGGCGCATACGGCGGCACCGTCTATCTGTCGACGATTCTCGGCGCGTGGGTGGCGGACCGACTTCTCGGCTCCGAGCGCACGCTCTTCTACAGCGCTTCGCTGGTGATGGCCGGCCACATCGCCTTGTCTGTTCTTCCTGGCATGTGGGGTGTGGGCGTCGGCCTGGTCATGGTCGCCTTCGGCAGCGGCGGTTTGAAGGCCAATGCGACCTCTCTGGTCGGAGACCTCTATTCCGAACAGGACAATCGCCGCGACGCCGGATTCTCCATCTTCTACATGGGCATCAACATCGGCGGTCTTGTCGGTCCACTGCTCACCGGAGCCGTCCAGGACGCCTGGGGATTCCATGCCGGTTTTGCTCTCGCCGCCGTCGGCATGGCTCTCGGCCTGATCCAGTACACGCTGGGTCGGAAGCATCTTCACGGAATCGGAGCCGAGCCCGGCAACCCGTTGCCCGCGGACAAGCGCGCGCTCTACATCGGGATCGGCATTGCTGCGATCGTCGTCGTCGCGGTCGCCTCGATCACCGGTTTGATCACCGCGGACAACATGTCCGACGTCGTTGTCGGACTCACGATCGTCGCGTCGGTCGGTTACTTCCTCCTCATGCTCACCAGCAAGAAGGTGACCAAGGTCGAACGCAGTCGAGTCTTTGCGTTCATCCCGATGTTCATTGCGAGCGCGGCCTTCTGGTCGCTGTTTCAGCAGCAGTTCACCACCGTGCCGGTGATCTCCGACAAACTCCTGGACCGCAATCTCTTCGGTTGGGACTTCCCGCCGACGTGGGTGCAGTCGATCAATCCGGTGTTCATCATCATCTTTGCCGGTGTGTTTGCAGCGATGTGGACAAAACTCGGTGACCGTCAGCCGTCGTCGCCGATCAAGTTCGCGCTCGGTACCGGCACGATGGGTCTGGCGTTCCTGGCGTTCATCCCGATCACCGGTGGCGGACCGAACAGTGCACCGCTCCTCGGCCTTGCCGGAGTGCTTCTGCTCTTCACCTTCGCGGAACTCTTCCTGTCCCCCGTCGGCCTTTCCCTTGCAACCAAACTCGCGCCCGAGCATTTCCACACCCAGATGGTGGCGTTGTTCTTCTTGTCCGTTGCGTTGGGTTCTTCGATGGCGGGAACCTTGGCCGGTTACTTCGACATCGACGACAGTCGCCCGTTCTTCCTGATCATCGGTTTCTCGTCAATCGGAATCGGAGTACTTCTTGCTCTTGCCTCACCCTGGATCAAGAAGCTGATGCAGGGCGTGAAGTAGGCGGTCTCACTTCACCCACAACCACAGAGCCAACACGAATCCCGCTATCGCTACTGCCACACGCAGTACCGATGGCGGGATTTTCTTGACTACGGGCGGGCCACACCAACCTCCGGCCAACGCTCCGAGCGCCATCGCCAACGCGGCCACCCAATGCACCTGTCCGGAGAAGGCGAAGATGAGTGCAGCCACAAGATTGGCAATGCCGAGAAAGAAGCTCTTCAGGATCGTTGCACGCCACACCGTTTCGGAAGTGAGGATGAGCGTCGCGGCCAGGAAGATGACGCCGGCACCGGCACCGAAATAGCCGCCGTAGACCGCGACGGCAAACAGTGCGGCCGAGTAGATTCCGGGACGGTCACCGCCGCCGGACAACTCACGAATCTTCGGTTGCAGTAGCAGCGCGAGCGAGGCGAACACAACCATCGCCGGCACAACGGATTCGAACGAACCTTCCGGTGCCAGCCACAGAATCAGGGCACCGATGATGCCACCGGCAGCCGAATAGAGAGACCAGCGAACAAGTTTCGGACCGGTGTCGGCAACTTCACGGGTCGAGTTCGCCAATGCGCCGACGCCGACGGCCACCAACGCGACGGTATTGGTCATGTTCGCGCTGACCGGCGAAAGCCCGACGCTCAGCAGCGCCGGATACGAAACAATCGATGCGAGACCGGTGACAAAACCGACTAGACCGCTGAAGAATCCCGCTACGACGAGGAAAAGGAAATCGAGCAGGTTCACGAACCAGGAATCTACCCGCGGTGCCTGGTACTACTTGTCGGCAGGCTTGCCGAGTTCCTGGAAGAGCTTGTCCGTCATCTGCATTGCTCGATCGCCGCCGTCGGCGTCTGCGACGAACACTGCAAACGCGAAGTCTCCGCGCGATCCGTAGAACCAACGATCGTCACCGCTCGCTGCACCGGCCGCCATCATGTCCGGGTACCCGGCCAGTCCGCCGGCCCCTCGCATGGCGTCGCGCAGACGATTGTTGACGTCGCCGGGCAATGCCGTCGGCGTGACGTCGGCGGTAGCCGGTTGTCCGAAGACCATCATCGGCAGCGGGGCACTGCCGCGGGCGATCGATGCCGCGAGCATCGCCATTCCGAACGGAGTCACTGTCGGCGCGTCCGCGTCGTTGGACGTCTTGTTGGCCATGACGTTGTTCATCGCCTGGTCCACGCCGGGGCGGTTCGCGGCAAGTACTGCCGTCTGCTGATCGAGTCCCTGAATGTGGAAGCCGTTGCCGAGTCCGAGTTGCTGCCCGGTGTCGGCCAACTGTTCGGGTGACACAGATCCGGGGTCGACGCCGTTCTGCATCGACGATGCGAGGCGGACCAAATCGAGGGCGCCGCCGGCCGGGCGCAACCCGGTGAATGCGATCGGGCCCTGTTCGATGGCCTGATTGTTCTGTGCTGCAGCCAGAATGGCGCCGTCCGACGGGCGGATCGCGACGATGGCGGCGGGAGTACCTGCACTGACGACGGCTTCGATCGCAGCGAGTTGAGCGTGCGAGTCGAGGGTTGCGGCGACGTCGGGGCCGGGAGGTCCTTGGAAGCCGGCTTGTTTGATCGGGAATCCGTTGGACTCCACCAGGTTGACCGCCCAACCGGCGGTGGCGTCGCGATTGGCCTGCCACACGGTCCGAAGCGGGTCCAGGAGCGGCGAGTTGATACGACGATCGGAGGCGATCAGCTTGGGTGTCTTGACCACGACGACGCCGGGGATTGCAAAATCGCTTTCCAGGTACGCGTAGTCGGGATCGCGGAGCAGTACGGCGGTGACGGGCTTGCCCGGGTTGGCCGCGAGGTCGGCCAGCATCGACTCCGAGGTCACCAACGGTGCGACGGGTTCGAGAACTGCGGCGAGGCGACGAGTGGTGTCGACGGGGTCCGGCATGGTCGCCGGGTCGAGAGTGATCGCGTTGATGGTCTGCTCGTTCATGAGCAGGGTGCCCGTGCTGTCGACGACCTTCGGCGGCGCAGCGTCGGTGCGGGTGTACGAGACGGTGCGCCCGTTTCCGAGGTCGGGAACCAGGACTGACGGGTCCCAGGACACCCGCCAACCGACGGAAAGATCGCGAACCTCGCCCTGCGACTGGTAGCTCCAGTCCTTGCCTTCGCCGAAGTTCCATGACGCGTCGAGTGTGAAGAGTCCGGAGTCGCTACCCAGATCCATGACCTGAGCGACGTCGAAGTCGGTGGACTTGGCGGCCAGTCCGTCGAACATCTGCTGGATCGAGGGCCGGGCTGCGTTGGGGTACGACGTGAGCGCCGCAGCAGCTTCGGCGTCGTGGTTGTTGAGGGCGGTGACGAAGTCTTCCACCACCGAAGCGGCGTCGGTTTTCTTCTCCCCACCGATGACACATGACGCGAGCGCCACTGTCAGAACGACAGCAGTTATCGAAGCAACGACATATTTTCCACGACGGTTGTGCTGTCCTCCGGGCCCCATGCATGTAACTCTTTACTTCTGTCACACGAGTAACAAGCACGGGATGCCTACGAACGTGTCACGGTTGAGCTACGACGGCGTGATCCAACTGCAACGGAAAACAGGTTTCAGCGCAGAAAAGTGCCCGCTACCTGCACCGCAGGCGAAGAGCTGTCCGCGCCGGCAATGAACACCGCAAATGCGAGATCTCCCTTGATTCCGACAAACCACCCGTGTGCTGGACCACCTTCGGTTTCGGCCGTACCGGTCTTGCCCAGAAGCCCCGGAATGTCCTGCAACGACGTTGCCGTACCGCCTGTGACGGTCTCGCGCATCATCACCCGCAACTGTTCGGTCACCTCGGTGGGCGCGGGTGCCACGGTCTGATCTGCCACGCCGGGCTGTCCCTTGACCAACATCGGCGCGGGTGTCGTCCCGTTGGCGATCGAGGCCGCCACGAGAGCCATCCCGAAAGGCGTGGCGGTCACCGTGCCCTGTCCGATCGCGGACTCGACGCGTTCGGCGGGTGTGTTCGCATCGGGGACGTTGCCCGTCACCGTCGTGAGGCCCGGAGTGACGTAGTCGACGCCAAGCCCGAACTGCAGAGCCGCGTTGTGTAGAGCATCGGCAGGCAGACCGACGGCCATCCTGGCCATGGTGGTGTTGCACGACTTCGCGAACGCGGTGTGCAGCGGAACCGATCCGAGGTCGAACTCGTCGTCGTTGGGGATCTGACGGCCCTCGATGTTCTCGGTACCCGGGCACGCCAGAACGGTGTCCGGTGTAGCGACGCCGGCTTGCAGCGCCGCGGAGGTCGTCACGGTCTTGAACGTGGACCCCGGCGGGTACAGGCCGGTCAACGCAATGGGGCCCTGTGCGTCGGCGGGGGCATTCTGGGCCACCGCCAACACCGCTCCGGTCGACGGCTGTAGCGCTACGATCGCCGCCTGTTGCGTCACCCCGGCGAGCGCGTTCTCGGCGGCGAGCTGCAGTGGTCGGTCGATGGTGGTCGCGATGTTCGGAGCGACCGGCCCGTCTTGGCCGGCGACGGTGGTGACGGTTCCGTTCTGCTTCACCTGCTGCACCGCCCAGCCTGCGGATTTGTCCTGCCCCTCCTGCCACAGATCGGACAGCCCACTGAACGTCGGCGACGCCAAAGTTTTGTCCACCGAGAGCAACCGCGCTTGCGGCGCCAAGCTCACTCCGGGAATCGCCGCCAACCGCTCTTCGATCGGTGCAAGATCCTCGGCACGCAAAGTGATTGCGGTGACCGGCTTCCCGTTCGCCGACGCAAGGTCGCCGCTGAGCGATGCCGCCGTGATCGTCGGTGCGACGGGCGAGAGCAGGGCGGCCACGGCTGCCGTGTCCACCGGAGGAACCGCAGCGGAATCCAGATTGACCAGCGTCACCACCTGTTGCTCCATGATCGGCTGACCCGCCGCGTCCAGCACGGACGGCGGCGCACCGGTCGTGGGCGTGTAGCGCAGAGTGGTCGAGGAGGTCAGGTCCGGGGCCAGCAGCGCCGGGTCCCACTGGATCAGCCAGTTGTCCCCGCTTTTCGACGCGCTTCCCTGCGTCGAGTAGTTCCAGTCCTGACCTTCACCGAACTTCCACGCCGCATCGAGGGTGAACGTCCCCGCAGAATCACCGGACTCGGTGGCGTCGGAGACGGTGAATGTTCCCTCGTCCTTGCCCAGCCCGTCGATCAGAGCCGAAATCGCAGTCGAGGCCGCCGCCGGATCGGTGGTCAGGGCTGCCGCCGCTTGTACGTCATCCGACGTGAGCGCGGAGGCGAACTCCTCTGCCACTGATTTCGGCTGATCAGGGCCAGAACTGCAGGCAACTACCGATCCTGCGGCCAATACCCCCAGAGCCACGGCAGCCACGGGACGACGGAAAGTTCGGAAGCTCTGACGAGCGTGTGAAAGGCGCACGACTCCGATCATGCCCGAATTTGTGGCGCCGGTTCGACTATCGGTGTAATCATGTAATCAGTGCAATAAACGCACGTCATGCTCCACCAGCTTTCCGAGGAGAACGCCATGAAGAACTCACAAAGCTCCGGCGACCGCAGGTTCGGCCGTCCCGGAGGTTGGCAACAAGCATCGGTTCCCGACGCGAGTGATGCGTCCGACTGGTTTGCCGGTCGACTTCCAGATGACTGGTTCACCGGGACCGCCGACGTCCAGGTCGACCGCGAAGAAATCGTCGTGATCGGTGAACTCCCGTCAGTCGACGGTGGCGAGGCCGCCGCGGACGGAAGGATCTCGCGCTTTCGTGAAACCACGCGCGCCGACCGGATGCGCATCGCCGACGAAGCCGAGGCTCGCTACGGACGCAAGGTCGCCTGGGGTGTACGCCTGGACGAAAAGACCGTCCTGTTCACACATCTCGCAGTTCCGGTGATGACACGACTACGTCAGCCCGAACGCAAGGTTCTCGACACCTTGGTGGACGCGGGAGTTGCTCGCTCGCGAGCGGACGCTCTCATGTGGACAGTCCGGTTGGCGGGCAAGCACAGCGAACAATGGCTCACGGAACTCCGCGCAGCAATGTCGAAGGTCGACGATCTTCGGTCCGAAGGCCCGAAAATCTGAGGACCGTGTGATTTTCAGTAGACCGAGACTTCAACTCCACGAGTAGCTTTCGGAGCACGATACCTTTCCAACAAGGTCTCACAGCCTCGAACCAGCACCGCGACGTCGGTCCCGATTGCCACGAATCGACAACCGAGACCGATCGCGAAGTCGGCCACGGCGTCCGACCCCGCCAAAGTTCCCACCGGAACTCCGATTCGTGTGCACTCGTCCACCACGAATCGAAATGCCTCCTGCACCTGCGGATGCAGCGGCTGTCCGAGATGACCCGACGTCGCAGCGAGGTCCGACAAGCCCACAAAGACAGCGTCGATACCGGCTGTGCCCGCAATATCGCCGATGTTCGCCACAGCGCCGGGGGTTTCGATCTGCGCGATGAGAGTTATTCCGTCCGCGGAATTTTCGAGGTAGTCGACATCTCTGTTCCATCGTGAGGCGCGAGCGAGGGCGCTACCGACGCCGCGGTTCCCGAACGGCGGATATCGTGTTGCGGCAACGGCATCCCTCGCCGCTGAACCGGATTCGACCATCGGCAGCAGTAGCGTTCTCACGCCGATGTCCAGAAGTCTCTTGATATCAACGGCGTCGGTGCTCGGCGGGCGCACGATCGGTTCGACCGCATCAGCTGCAACAGCTCGCAACTGATCCGCCACCGACCGGAGGTCGTTCGGACCGTGCTCGGAGTCGATCAACACCCAGTCGAACCCGGCCCCGGCGCATATCTCGGCAGTGACCGCTTCACCGAGCCCGAGCCACAAACCGAGGGCGGGAGCAGTATCGGACCGAAGCGCGACCTTGAACGGCTTGGTTGTCATTGTTCCCCTTGTCCTGTCTCGGCGAACCGACACGAGACGGTGCCGAGCGAGCCGTAGTCGATGTGAAAGGTGTCCCCCGGCTGCGCCTGGATCGGACGGGTGAACGAGCCGGCAAGAATCACGTGGCCGGCTTTCAGTCCGACACCGAGACGTCCGAGTTTGTTCGCGAGCCACGCAACACCGATTGCCGGATGATTCAGGACCGCGGCAGCTACTCCGCTTTCCTCGACAACTGCGTTTCGATAACAGAGCGCTGACACCCAGCGCAGATCGGTCTCGTTCGGTACCACCGGACGCCCACCGAGAATGATTCCGGCGTTCGCTGCATTGTCCGAGATGGTGTCGAACACTGTTCGTGTTCGACCTGATCCCGGGTCGACCTGCACGATCCGCGCGTCGATGATCTCCACCGCCGGAACGACATACCGCGTCGCGTCGAGTACGTCGTACAGTGTGACGCCGGGGCCACTGAGGTCCCGATCGAGGACAAACGCCAGCTCCACCTCCACCCGCGGAACAATGAAGCGCCCATGGGGTATCTCGGAACCGTCGGCAAAGAGCATGTCGTCGAGCAGTACCCCGTGGTCCGGTTCGGTGATGTTCGACGCGCGCTGCATCACCTTCGAAGTCAACCCGATCTTGTGACCGATGATCGTCCTGCCCCTGGCAAGCTTTCTCGCGACCCATGCGGTCTGAATTGCATAGGCGTCGTCGAGGTCCATCTTCGGATATCCGAGTGAGAGCTGTCCGACCTGCACACCGGACAGCTCTGCTTGGTCGAGTTCTTCGGCGGCGGTCCGTATTTGACGTTCAGTCAGCATGACGCTCCTGCTGTCGAGATTTCTGGGGGAGGTGAGTGCAGCGATCCGCGCGCGAGACGCTTCCGCCGCATTGCCGCGGTCGGCCTGCAGACTTGTAAGCTCGATTCGTGGAAGCGACGGGAACAAATGCCGATCGGCGCGGCGCGACAGGAACAAATGCCGAGCGCAGCAAACGGACCGCTGATGAAGCTATGGAACCCGTCCTGGCAATGTTCGACCAGTACGGATCTGCCGACGACCCTGCCGCTGCTCGACTGGGGCTGCTCGCGCTGTGGCTGGCCGACGACATCATCGGTTCGGTGAACCGAAGCCTCGAACCGTTCGAGATTTCTGAACGAAAGCTCGACGTTCTGCTCATCTTTGCCGCTCAGGCGATCAGCGACACAGACGAGCCATACATGCGGCAGACACCGAGCGGCATCTCGGATTACTTCGGGATCTCCCGTGCCAGTGCAACCGGCGTCCTCGACTGGCTCGAGAAGCGCGAATTCGTCGAGCGCACTCGGACCGGGACCGACCGCCGGTCCACTCCCATCCAGATCACGGAAATCGGGAAAGGCACTGTCGCGGAGACGGTTCCTGCCTTCGAAGAGGCTTGCCGTGACCTTCTCGCTCCTCTGTCCGATCGAGACCGAAAAGACCTCGGCCGAATCCTCGGCAAGTGGTGGACTCATTTCAAAGATCCGGACACGACTGAAGGCTGATCGACCCGAGCGAGTCTGAACGGGTCGGAAGTGGTTGTGTACCAACCGCCACCGTGCATTCGCCCCACGAGATCGAGCGAAGCACCGTCGATGTGGCCTCGGCTCGGATCCAACACATGCTCGTCGTCGACATGTGCGGTCGTGATCTCGCCGACCACGATCGATCGCCCGTAGCCGATCGACAACGTCTGTTGTTCCACGCATTCCAACGAAACTGGTGCTCTTGCCAACCGAGGGGGCGCAATGCTCTGTGAAGCAACCAGTTCCAGACCCGCGACAGCCGTTTCGTCGACTGCGGCTGGATAGTCTCCGGCGGTGATATTCATACTCTCGACAGACTCGAGATCTACAAGATTGATCACGAACTCACCTGTGTCGCCGATATTTCGAGCAGTATCCTTCGGAATTCCCTCACGAGCGCCGATCCCGATGCACACGAGCGGTGGCGTTCCCGACATCAGATTGAAGAACGAGAACGGGGCGGCGTTCACCAAGCCCCTGACGTCCACCGTCGTGATCCAGGCTATCGGTCTCGGAACGATGAGGGAGGCGAGGAGGTTGTAGCGAGACTTCGGTGCCATCTCCCCCACGTCGAAAATCATTCGTTCGCACCGGCCGCAGGCTGGGCGCGCAGGCTCTTACGGCATCTGCACAATCCGACCTGGTGGAGTTCGACGAGGTTGCCGGCCGGGTCACGCACGAACAACTGCTTGAGGTCGGGCGAGGCGACGTTGTCCAGAGCAAAGTATTCAACACCGAGCTTGTCCAGTTCACGTTCGGCGGCCCCGATGTCAGCGACCGCGAGCGCTATGTGGTTTTCCACCGGATCCTTGCCCGGCCCCTTGCTGTAGGGCGAAGGTCCGTCGCTACCGAGAAGATGAATCTGCACGTCACTCGGAATATCGAGGAAGTAGCCATGAATACCGGGAATGTGCCAGCGTCCCGCATCCTGGGTCAAATTGAGAACGTCCCGGTAGTAGTCGCGGGTTCGGTCGGCGATGTCATTCCCCATTCCCAACCCGATGTGATGCAACTCGAGTACCTCTACGGCCATGATTTCCTCCCTGATACTTGCTCGAATATTTAGTATGGCAGCCATACCATCTGGCAGGCGTAACAATGCCGATGCGTTTGCCTATTGTCAAGATCACAAGGAGCCGGACTCGAATAACCCATTGCACCGCCAGGTCGACCGCGTTAGCCTGGAACACGAATCATTCCCGACAGAACAGGAAACGGGCCGTTGCTCCTCTAGAGGTTCATCACGCGAAGGCACTCGCACCCATCAGCAATTGCTGAGCCGGGCGCACAGTCCAAGCACCCTCTGGAGTACTCATGACCCAATCCCATTCTTCTCTGTCGCTCTCGGATCTCACCTTCATCTGGCCGGACGGCGAATCAGTCTTTTCCCGCACCAACTTCGTATTCCCCAGTGGCCGTGTCGGTCTCGTGGGACTTAACGGGTCGGGAAAGTCGACTCTGCTGCGATTGATCGCGGGAGAGCTCTCACCGGAATCCGGATCAGTGACCGCTTCCGGCGAGGTCGGCTACCTCCGTCAGGACATCACACTCGATCCGAGTGTTCGGGTGGACGGCATCCTCGGTATCCACGAACTACGAAACGCATTGCACCGCATCGAAACCGGCAACGGATCCGAGTCCGATTTTGCACTCGTCGACAACAACTGGGATATCGAGGAGAGCGCTCTCTCCACCGTGCATCGACTCGGCCTCGAGAAGGTAGTTCCGGATACGGCGGCACTGAGCCGAACCGTCGGCACCCTCTCCGGCGGGGAGACCGTCCTACTCGGCCTGACCGCAACACTGCTGAAGAATCCGCAGGTGCTGCTCCTCGACGAACCGACCAACAACCTGGACCGCGACGCTCGATCACGAGTTCATGCTGCAGTCCAACAGTTTCCGGGAACCGTACTGATCGTCAGCCACGACCGGGAACTGCTCGACACCGCGGAGTACACGGTCGAACTACGTCGGGGGGATCTACGCGTGTTCGGCGGCAACTACTCGCACTACCAGGAGGTCGTGACCGCTGAGCAGGAAAACGCACTCGCCACTGTTCGCGACGCCAAGGCCGATCTGGCGAAGCAGAGCCGCGAGTTGATCGACGCTCGAACAAAGCTGGACCGACGTAAGCGCTATGGGCAGAAGATGTTCGAGAACAAGCGGGTGCCACTGATTATCGCGCAGGAACGAAAACGCCAAGCCCAAGTTTCGGCCGGAAAGCTGGCCCTCAACCATATCGGGAAGGTGGACGAGGCCAAGTCCGCCCTGTCGGAGGCAGAGGAACTCCTTCGAGACGATCGCGAGATTCGCCTGGACCTTCCTGCTACAGAGGTTCATCCGGGGCAGCAGGTTGCGCGGCTCGCCGAGGTGACGTTGCGGAGCGGCCAAGTGGTGTCGCTCCAGATCACCGGGCCGGAGCGGATTGCGCTACTGGGGCGCAATGGAATCGGCAAGACAACGTTGCTCGATGCACTCGCTGCGTCGACTCCGTTCGTAGCCTCTCGTGCGCTCCCCCAACGTCTCGACGTGTTCGACGAGGATCTCTCGGTGGCGGACAACGTCGCTTTGGCCGCGCCACATGCAACAGCCGAGGAAATTCGTGGGCAGTTGGCACGGTTCCTTTTCCGGGGAGCGGATTCCGACGTGTTGGCTTCTGCGCTCTCCGGCGGTGAACGATTGCGCGCGGCGTTAGCGACGATCCTTCTCGCCGAACCCGCGCCCCAGCTGCTTCTTCTCGACGAGCCGACCAACAACCTGGACCTACCGAGTCTCACCCACCTCACGCAGGCACTTTCCGATTTCCGCGGTGCCATGGTGGTGGTGAGTCACGATCTGCCGTTCCTGCGCGACATCGGCATAACGCGGTGGATCAGCATGGACGAGAATGGTATTCAGGACATCGATCCCGAGTAGGCCGACGGTTGACGCTATCGGTGCGAGACGGTCTGGACTTACTGTGGGGCGATGTGCCTTCACCTCGACGCAACCGCCGCGCTGTCGATCGCAGGTTGGGTTCGCGAAGAACCTACTCGATCGGCCTCTGCCCCAGTTCCGCAACCGCTGGTCGGCGTTTGTGATCAACTCCTCGTGTGGGCGAGTTCGTTCTCCGTACTTGCCAGTTCCGACGACCAGGTGTGGTTTCTCTCGGCGGAGAACTATGCCGGTGGAGTCGGCGTCAGTGATGAGGCGTTTCCTTGGAATGCGTTCCGGCACGAGAGCCTGGCGGTCGCTTCCGGGCCGGCTGAGCGCGCGGCGATCAACGCCTTCTGGTCCACTCACCTCCCGGTTCTGCTGTCGGTACGCAATGGGTACGAGTACCTGGCGCTCGCACCGGACGGTCAGGTTGTCCGTGGGGGAGAGCCTGAGTTCGAGGAGGTCACCGTAGTTGCCACTGATTTCGAGGCTCTGCTTCGGGGCATAGGCGCAGGCGTCAGCACGGCAGACCCCTTCACCGATGCACTGCTTGGAACGGTGGGTACTGCCCGGCCGGGCAGTGACCGGTAGCTCTGAGGGAGGCCGAGTTGATTGCTCGACTGGTCGTGAAAGTTCACGGCATCCGTCGGAATGGCTCCGGACGACTACTCGAGTTCGTGTGCGCAGTAGCTGGCACCCATACTGGACGGGTGTTGCACGACGTGAGAAATCCGGTGGACGGTGCGCGGATCACCTATCAGATCGTGGGCGATGGCCCACCCCTGTTGATGGTGCACGGCACAGCGTTGTCGCGCTCCATCTGGCGTGGCTTCGGGTACGTCAAGGCGCTCCAGGAACAGTATCGTCTGATCCTCGTCGACATGCGGGGTCACGGACGCAGTGACAAACCACACGACTCCGATTCGTATGCAATGGATCTGGTGGTCGGCGACCTCCTGGAGATCCTCGACACGGAGTCTCCGTTCGAACCGGCTCACGTCCTCGGATACTCGTTCGGCGGGCGCTCGGTGATGTCGCTGACCGTCGAGCACTCCGAACGGGTGCGATCGCTGACCGTCGGGGGCGGTAGTAGCCGGCCGATGACGGGGGCGTTCGACGCATTGTTCTTCCCAGGCTGCATCGACGCACTCGAAAGCGGCGGTATCGAGGGGTTTCTGAGCGGTTGGGGCGCGAGGCGCGGCAAACCGGTGGATCCACAGACTGCGACTGCCTTTCGAATCAACGATGCCCTCGCACTCGCGGCCTACATGCGCCGGGCCGAGAAGGAGCAGGGCATCGACGACGCCGTGCTTCAACGGATCACCACACCGGCGTTGTTGTTCGTCGGATCGAGAGATCGCGAGCGCCTGCCGGATACCGAGCATCTCGCGTCGCTGATCCCGGACAGTGCCTTGACTGTGATCGAGGGGGCTGATCACGCGAGCGCAGTCGCGGACTCCGAAGCTGTGCTGCGTGCGCTCGTTCCGTTCCTGAGCCGACAGTAGTCCGCCTTCATCCGCTCACTACTGCGGTGTGAGCACTCTCGACTCGAACGCGGTCACCGGTGGTTGCCGCAAGTCCAAGCGTCGCAGCAACTGGGCATTCGCGGCAACGACCACAGTGGATACCGACATCAGGATTGCTCCGACCTCCATCGGCAGCACAAACCCGACGGGCGCCAGTACTCCCGCAGCGAGGGGAACCGAGATCGCGTTGTATCCCGCTGCCCACCAGAGGTTCTGAACCATCTTGCGGTAGGTGACGCGGGACAGCTCGATGACCGAGCTCACCGAACGCGGATCATCGCTGGCCAGAACAACTCCCGCCGATGCGATCGCCACGTCGGTTCCGGCACCGATCGCGATACCCACATCCGCCTGGGCGAGTGCCGGCGCATCGTTGACCCCGTCACCGACCATCGCCACGCGGTGGCCCGCAGCCTGAAGCCGAGATACCTGCGCGCCCTTGTCCTGAGGAAGCACTTCGGCGAAAACTTCGTCGATCCCGAGCCTGCGAGCCACCGAATCGGCCACGGCCTCCGCGTCTCCGGTGACCATGGCCACTCGAACACCGCGAGCATGGAGGGCGTCGACGGCCAATGCTGATTCCGGGCGAATCTCGTCGGCCAATGCCAATGCGCCGATTACCTTCTCGTCACGCACTACATGCAGGACCGTCGACCCGTCACTGAGCCACTCTTCGGTCCCCGGGATCGCTGTGGCCCCGACCGATCTCAACATCCCCGGTCCGCCGACACCGACGCGTGCGCCGCCGACGTCCGCAGCAACCCCGATTCCGTTGTGCGCCTGAAAGTCGGAACCCGAAGTGAATTCGAGCGACAACTCCCGCGCTGCTGCGACGACGGCGCGCCCGAGTGGATGTTCGCTGTCGAATTCGACGGCAGCTGCTGCGCTGAGAACTTCGTCGTCGGAGTACCCGTCGACGCCGCGCACACCGACCACTGCGGGCTCCCCCTTGGTGAGAGTGCCGGTCTTGTCGAAGAGAACGGTGTCTACGTTGCGCATCGCCTCGAGGGCCATGCGGTCGGTGATCAGAATCCCGGCCCGAGCTGCTCGTTCCGTCGCGATGGAGACGACCAGCGGAATCGCCAACCCGAGCGCGTGCGGGCAGGCGATCACCAGAACGGTGATCGTCCTGGTGACTGCGCTCTCCGGTGTGCCCCAGATACTCCAGGCGATCGCGGTCAGCACTGCCGCGCCCAGTGCGTACCAGAACAGCAGAGCAGCGGCCTTGTCCGCCAACACCTGAGCACGACTCGACGAGTTCTGCGCCTGTTCGACCAGGCGCCGAATACCGGCGAGCGCGGTGTCTTCTCCCACAGCGGTGACTCGAAGCCGAAGTGCCGAGTCGGTGGCTACGGTGCCGGCCACCACCTGATCTCCGACAGTCCGGCGGACGGTCTTCGACTCGCCCGTGATCATGGATTCGTCCATGTCGGCACTGCCCTCGACGACCGTTCCGTCCGAGGGAACGCGGGCGCCGGGACGAACTATCACCAGGTCGCCGGTGGCCAGAGCTGCGGTGGGCACGGTTTCCACCGACTCCCCCACCACCCGTTCGGCCTCGTCGGGCAGCAAAGCGGCAAGCGAATCCAAGGCGCTCGATGTCTGACTGAGCGAACGCATCTCGATCCAGTGACCCAACAACATGATCACGATCAGAAGCGCGAGCTCCCACCAGAAATCAAGAGTGTGATCCACCCAGTGCAGACTTGCAGCCCAAGAAGCGAAGAAGGCAACGGTGATGGCAAGTGCGATCAGAAGCATCATTCCGGGTTGCCGAGAACGTATTTCGGCGACAGCGCCGGTGAGGAACGGCTTGCCTCCCCAGAAGTACATCACGGTGCCGAGTACCGGTGAGATCCATTCCACCAGAGAGTTTTCCGGCAATGTGTACCCGACCAGATCAGCGAACATCGCATCTGCCGCAACAACCGGAACTGCGATTACCAGCATGACTGCGAACAACGTCCGGAACTGTGCGACATGATCCGCGTGACCACCGTGTGCACCGTGCTCCATCTGGCTATGGTCCATCGCGCTATGGTCCGTCTCGCTATGGTCCATCTGACTGTGATCCATGTGGCGGTCATCCCCTCGCGTGTGATTTCGGCACTGCAGCGGTCAAACCATCAGCCTCGAACGTATGCCCGACTCGGCCACCGAGCAAGGTCACGCGGCCGAGGTCAACCGTTCATTTCTCCTTCAACATCGCTTCCATCTGAGTGATTTCCGCCTGCTGACCGGCAATGATCGCTTCTGCCATCTTTTCCGCCGATGGATCGAGCCCGTTGTCGAGTTCGGTCTGGGACATGGTGATGGCACCCTTGTGGTGCTCGATCATCATCGTCAGCCACAACTTGTCGAACTCCGCGCCACTGGCGTCGGTGAGGGCGGTCATGTCGTCGGCCGACATCATGCCCGGCATCTCGGCCATCCCGACGCCGTGTCCCGCATGCGCCGAATCATCCATGCCCTCCATCGAACTCGACGAAGGATCGGGGCGTCCCCACTTCGTCAGCAATTCCGTCATCTGAGCCATTTCCGGGCCTTGCGCTGCCTCTATCTGCGCTGCAAGAGAGAGAAGTTCGGCATTGTCGGTTCGACCGTCGACCATTCCGGCCATGTCCAATGCCTGCGCGTGATGCGGGTACATCCCTTCGAGAAACTCGATGTCGGCAGCATTGACACCCGCAGGAATCTCCGACTGTGCTGCGACGCTGGTTGTTTCGGAAGAATGGTTGACGCTCTCCCCGGAGTTGTCCGAGCATCCGGCAATCAACAGTGCTGCCGCTGCCACAACCGGTACGAACCGTGCGGCGCTCTTCCTGACCGTCAAAGACATGTTTCACTCCCGAGAATTGATTCTGTTCGATATGCGCTGCACCACAATTGATTTGACAACAATGCTGCACATGCACAGTTGCCACGTTACCGGCGAAAATCCGCCTCGAAGCCCGATAACCGGCCCAAACAGGCTTCCTTCATCGAATCTTCACAGTCGAGCGGAAACCACCACACGACAGCAATGCAGACACACAGTCGACTAACCTCGGTTTGATGAGCGCCGAACTACGACCTGGTGAGGAACCGGGGCGTGTTCTTGTCGTCGACGACGAGACTGCCCTCGCGAAGGTTGTCGCCAACTATCTGACACGCGAAGGATTCACCGTTCGCCTCGCCCACGACGGGCCGAGCGCAGTACGTTCGGTGCGCGAATTCGAGCCCGCGCTGATCGTGCTCGATCTGATGCTCCCGGGCTTCGACGGCATGGAAGTCTGCCGACGAATCCGCACCTTCTCGGACGCGTACATCCTGATGCTCTCCGCCCGCGGTGAAGAGTCGGACAAGGTGACGGGTCTGGCGGCCGGCGCGGATGACTACGTGGTCAAGCCCTTCGGCCCCCGCGAGTTGGTTGCGCGAGTGAAAGCTCTGCTCAGACGGCCACGCGCGTCGAGTTTGCTGCCGAAAGTGCTGCCAACGCCTCCCGGACTCGACATCGACGTCCTGGCCCGCACGGTCCGTGTCGACGACAACCTGGTCGATCTGACCCCCACCGAGTTCACCCTGTTGTCCGCGCTCGCATCCCGACCCGACGCAGCCTGGAGTCGGGCCGAGATCATCGCCTCGGTGTGGGGGTCGTCCTGGTTCGGGGACCAGCACATCGTCGACGTCCATGTCCGTGCATTACGCCGCAAACTCGGCGACGACGCGACCGATCCGCGGTTCATCAGAACCGTCAGGGGCGTCGGATACTCACTGAGGTCGTCATGAACGCGGTCGTCATGAAAAAACTCGGCCTACGCGGAAAACTACTGCTCGCGCAGCTTGTCGTCCTGTTCGTCGCCTGCCTCGTAATCGCCGCCGTTGCCATCGCCGTCGCTGCCCCGCTCTTTCACAACCACCTCATGATGGCCGGCATCGAAGACTCGAATGTCCGCACCCACACCGAAGAAGCATTCGCTCAGACCATGACCATTGCACTGTTGTGCGGGATCGTGGTCGCGCTGGTGGGCGCAGGCATCGCCGCGGTCTACATCGTCCGACGCGTCACGGCACCGATCACCATGCTGGCAGAGGCGGCGCAAAGCGTCGCCGACGGGAACTTCGACGTGACTATCGGCAGGTCCGACGTAGATGCCGATTTCACGCGTCTCGAAACGGCATTCGCCGACATGGCTGCACGCCTTGATCATTCGGATCGGGTCCGCAAACGACTGCTTGCCGACCTTGCCCACGAATTGCGCACTCCGGTATCGACTTTGGCTGCGTACGTGGACGGCATCGAGGACGGAGTTGTGCCGGCAGATCCTTCGTCGTGGTCGGTGATGCGCGATCAACTCGAACGTCTGCGTCGGCTGTCGTGCGATCTGGCGGACGTCTCCGCTGCCGACGAACACGCTCTCGTACTCGATCGCCGGACCGAGAATCTCGACGACATCGTCTGCAGCGCAACGGCAGCAGCGGGGCCACGTTTTGCCGATCGTGGAGTCGAATTGACAACCGCCCTACCTCCGCAACCGATCACGGCCGAGGTCGATCGCCAACGAATCGAACAGATCCTCGCCAACCTGCTCGAAAACGCGTTGCGGCACACTCCAACCGGAGGTTCGGTGACGGTGACACTCGCACGGGAAGGTGACCACCTCACGGTGTCCGTCACCGATACCGGTGACGGAATTCCCGCAGACCAACTCGAATCCGTCTTCGACCGTTTCCATCGCGGTGATCGATCCGACGGCTCTGGTTTGGGACTGACCATTGCGAGGAGCCTCGCGCTGGCGCATGGCGGCAACCTGACGGCCCGCCGCAACGAGCAGCCGCTCGGCAGCACGCTCGTCCTCACTGTGCCGATGGGACTCAGGCAGCTGCCTTGAACGGATCGTGCTCGGCGATCAACTTCTCGAGTCGAGCCTCGTCCACTCGAACCCTGACGGTAGACGCCTCCTGCTGATCACGAATCACCTTGGCCAACGTGAACGTACTGGTGACCAAGAACAGCAAGGACATTCCGAGAAATCCGCGTTGCCACGCATCGATCGGAAGATACGCAATTCCGAGGAGGGTGCCGACAAAACTGACGGCAAAGGCTATTCCGGCCTGCAGATAGAAGGCTGCAGTGGTCTTCGAAGGTGTTGTCGGTGTGCTCATGCTTCGAAGTCTGCTCGCCCATCCCGGCACTCGGATGCGTAGTCCTACTCGAGTGCGCACGGTACTTCCCCGGCAAAAATCAGATGCCGTTACCCATCCTGGTGGATAGTCTCGGTCCGGTATCCGGAGTTGTTCCAGAACAGTTGTTGTTCGACAACAGTCAGACGGCAGGAGTGATCGATGACCCGCAGACATATCGCCATGGTGAGCATTCCGGCACCTGGCCACGTCAATCCAAGCCTGGCGATCATCGCGCGTCTCGTCGCCGCCGGTCACCGCGTCACCTACGCCAACGACGAGTCGATGCGCGAGGTCATCGAGGCGACCGGGGCCGAATTCGCACCGTACGTCTCCACGCTGCCCAGCCTCGTTCCTTCCCCTGACGGCGCCGAACCGGAGAAGAGTTGGGATGGGGATCTGATCGATCAGTTGACGATTTTCCAGGACGACTACGAGGCGATGCTGCCGCAGCTGCGCCAAATCTACGACGACGACCGTCCCGACCTCTTTCTCTACGACATCGCCGGGATCCCCGCGCGAATACTGGCTCAGCAGTGGAATGTTCCCATCATCCAGTTGTCGCCGACGTATGTTGCCTGGGACGGCTACGAAGCCGACGCCGCACCGATGTACGACGAGATTCGTTCCGATCCGAGAGGCGTCGACCTGCTCGATCGGGAGGCCCGGTTCTTCCGCGCCGAAGGCGTCGAGGTCGATCCGCGTGAGTTCACCGGACGCCCACCCCGTGCAATCGTGCTGATCGCAGAATCGATGCAGCCCAACGCCGATCGCGTGAACCGCGACGTCTACACGTTCGTCGGCCCCGCACTCGAACCGAGCAATCAACCCTGGGTGAACCCGGATCCCGAACGCAAGCTTGTGTTGATTTCGCTGGGTTCAGCCTTCACCGATCATCCGGATTTCTATCGCACCTGCGTCGAGGCTTTCGGCCCGATGGACGGCTGGCACGTCGTCCTCCAGATCGGAAAGCAGGTGCAGATCTCGGATCTCGGACCACTGCCCGACAACGTCGAAATACACCGATGGGTACCGCAGTTCGCGATTCTGCAGCAGGCCGACGCGTTCGTGACCCACGCGGGTATGGGCGGATCCAGCGAGGGACTCGTGACCGGCACGCCCATGATCGCGGTGCCGCAAGCCGTCGATCAGTTCGGCAACGCCGACTCGCTCGTCGACGCCGGTGTCGCAGTACGCGTCGACGGCGCTACCGTCACGCCAGTAGAGCTTCGTGAGGCGCTGACCCGGGTGAGCTCGGACGAGTTCCGCCGACGCAGTGCAGAGTTGGCAAAAGAACTCGCAGCGGCGGGCGGTGTATCTCGTGCCGTCGAGTTGATCGAGGCCGCCCTGCCAGACAGCGGGCGGCGGTAGTGGTGGCTACCAGTGCCAGGCGTCGCCGCCCACGTTCTTGATGGTTCGCTGCAGAACCGTGATGGTGGTGACGAATTCTTCTTCGCTGATTCCCTGCATCCGCTCTTCCTGCAGCATCTGCTGTACCCGCGCGGCGCGATCGAACTGCTGGGAGCCCGCATCAGTAGGGAGAAGGACAGACTCGTCTTCACGCGCCCAGCCCAGGTCGAGAGCAGAGTCGACGGCCGCGTCGATCACGTCAGTTGATTCGTTCGGACCGATCGTTCGCAGGAGGACAGCTCGCTCCACCCCTTCAGGGTGCAGCGAAAGTTGGTGCAGGACCCACCACCCCGGCTGGGTCACGCCGATTGCTTCGAGCGCTCCGCGCGTGCGCGCGCGAATCGCTTCACCGGCGCGCGCTGTCCAGAATCCGATCGGCTGATTGGCCGGTGGCTGCATCGCTTGTTTGTTCATGGACACGACGATAAAACCTCAACGGAAGTTCAGGTCAACCACCAGCGAGGTGAAGTTCTACATATGTTGTGTGATTGCTCGGCCGATGATGCGGGCGGCGTCGGGGAACTCACCCGGGTTCGGTCCGGCGTAGTTGAGCCGCAGGAACTTTCCGGTCGGTTCTGCCGGGAACCAATCGTCACCGGCCCCGACGATGACGCCGGCCGACCGGCAGTCCTGCACGACACGTTCGAGATTCGTGGTGTCCGGGAGCCGAAGCCAGAGGTTGAGTCCGCCTTGCGGTACAGCGTCGAGGTGAGCGTCCGGCGCATGCTCGCGCAGACTCGACACGAGGAGGTCGCGTCTGGCCTCGAGTTGCTGACGAAGCCGGCGCAAGTGCGTACGCCAGGCCGGTTGGGTCACGACGTCGAGCGCTACCGCTTGCAGCATCCCACTGACATACATCGAATCTGCCTGTGTATCAGCAAGAATCCGCTCGTAGGCCGGCCCTCGGGCGATCAATCCGGCAACTCGCACCGATGGCGACACGCTCTTGGTCAGTGCACGAAGGTAGACGACGTGTCCGCTGTCGTCGCGTGCAGCGATGGGGCTGGGATCTGCGGTGATTCCGAAGTCGAGCGCCGAACTGTCCTCGATGAGGAAGGCGCCGTGCCGACGGACGGTGTCGAGAACCTTGTCAGCCAACGACGGCGACCACAGTGCTCCCGTCGGGCTCGCGAAGCTCGGTTGTGCGTAGAACGCACGGGCACCGGTCTGTTCGAATGCACGCGAAAGCTCTTCGGGATCAGGACCGTTGGCGCCGCTGGAGATCGGAATGACCGTGACTCCGGCCTGCGCGGCAGCCAGGATCGCACCCCAGTAGGTCGGCGATTCCATGAGCAACGGACGCCCCTCCCCCACCAGCGCACGGAAGGACGTCGCAAGCCCACCCTGACTGCCGGGAAGTACAACCACGTCGTTCGGCCCGGGCGGAGTGATCCCGGCGGGAGTTGCGGAACCCAATTCGGAGGCAAACCAGGACTGCAGTTCCGGAAGCCCGGCGGCGAGGGGCCGATTGAACACGGCGTCGGTTCGCGTCGCCCTGGTGAAGGCTGCACGAACCAGACCTTCGGGCAAGAGCTCTCGGGCCGGATAGCCGGAATGCAGCGCGATCACGTCGTTGGAGGTGGACTGCAGCGCAATAGGAAGCTGCAGACGATAGTTCGGCGATCCGAGCGCCGCGGTCTGCCACCCGTAGTCGTTGGGTCGCACGACGCGTGCGGCGCGTACGAAGGTCCCCACACCGGGACGAGCCTCCACAACCCCCTGAGATACCAGCGTTCGCAGCGCCTTCTGCACGGTGACCGGGCTCGCCCCGTGCAGGCTCACGAGCGACCGAGTGGACGGAAGCTTCGCGCCTGGAGGTGCCGTCGCGATCCATTCGCGCAAGGCTGCGACAATCCTCGAACTGCTATCATTGGACATGTCGAATCATAGTAGCGCTACTCCCCTCTCGCCGCTAGCGCTATCGCGAATCAATGTCCGTTTCCAGACCGAACACTGAGGCGCCCTTCTCATCTGAAACACAACTCGCCCACCCGAACCGGAGAGGTACGTAACCGCGTGAACACACCCATCGATCAGGCCCGCAAGCTCGAGAATGTCAGGTACGACATCAGAGGGCGAATTCTCGACAAGACCGAAGAACTCGAGGATCAGGGACACACGATCCTGCGACTCAACGTCGGCAATCCGGCCCCCTTTGGATTCGAAGCACCGGACGAAATCATGATGGCCATGATCCGCAATCTCCCTACCGCCCAGGGATATTGCGATTCTCGCGGACTGTATTCGGCGCGCACCGCGGTGGTCCAGTACTACCAGACGCGGGGTATCACCGACGTCACCGTCGACGAGATCTATCTCGGAAACGGCGTCTCCGAACTGATCACGCTGACGATGCAGGCGCTCTGCAATCCCGAGGACGAGATCCTGATTCCCGCTCCCGACTACCCCTTGTGGACGGCTTCGGTTTCACTTGCCGGCGGCACGCCGGTTCACTACCTCACCGATGAAAGCCAGGGCTGGGCACCGGACTTCGACGATCTGGAAGCCCGGATCTCTCCGCGCACCCGAGGGATTGTCGTCATCAATCCCAACAATCCGACGGGCGCCGTCTACTCGACGGAGGTGCTGCAACGCTTCGTCGACATTGCCCGCAAGCATGACCTGATGCTCTTCGCCGACGAGATCTACGAGAAGATCGTCTACGACGGCCGATCCATGACAAACCTTGCGTCGATGACCGGGCGAGACGTTTTGTGTCTGACGTACTCGGGGCTGTCCAAGGCCTACCGCGTCTGCGGGTTCCGAGCCGGATGGCTGGCCATCACCGGACCACTCGAGCGGGCGTCGAGTTTCATCGAAGGCATCAAACTGCTGGCCAACATGCGAATGTGTGCCAATGTGCCGGCGCAGCACGCGATCCAGACCGCACTCGGCGGACGCCAGTCCATCGAGGACCTCCTGCTCCCGCAAGGTCGACTGACAGCACAGCGCGATCTCGCGCACAGCACGCTCAACAGCATCGACGGGATCAGCTGTCAGCAGGCCGACGGCGCGCTGTATCTGTTCC
Organism: Rhodococcus sp. P4_F3_2; assembly: GCF_056401335.1. Taxonomy (NCBI): domain Bacteria; kingdom Bacillati; phylum Actinomycetota; class Actinomycetes; order Mycobacteriales; family Nocardiaceae; genus Rhodococcus; species Rhodococcus sp. P4_F3_2. The sequence goes on along the minus strand of NZ_JBFUJN010000002.1, from coordinate 220,757 downwards.
CGAAGCTCGACGTCGACAAGTTCGGCATCGTCGACGACGAGAGGTTCGTTCTCGATCTACTGGAATCGGAGAAGATTCTGGTCAGTCACGGCCGCGCGTTCAATTGGATCGAACCCGACCACTTTCGGTTGGTGACTCTGCCGAACACCGACGACCTCGCGACCGCCCTCGAGCGTCTCGGCAACTTCCTCAGTTCCTACAGCCAGTAACCCGAGAACCGGGACGCCCCCACAAACGACTGAACGCCGACCGGATTTCCGGTCGGCGTTCAGTGGTGAAAATCAGCAGGCGATCAGGCAGTGACGATCGCGTCGAGTGCCGAGTAGAACAAGCCGAGTCCGTCGTCACTCGGTCCGGTGAGAGCCTCGGTGGCGTGCTCGGGGTGCGGCATCAACCCGACGACGCGGCCGTTGGCGGAAGATATACCGGCGATACGACGCTGCGAACCGTTGGGGTTCTCCTCCGAGTAGCGGAAGACGACGCGACCTTCACCCTCGAGTTCGTCGAGAACATTTTCGGAAGCCTGGAAGCGACCTTCACCCGACTTGAGCGGGATGAGGATCTGGGCGCCGGCCTCGTAACGTGAGGACCAAGCCGTGTTGTTGGCTTCGACCGTCAACCACTCGTCGCGGCAGATGAAGTGCAGACCCTGGTTACGGGTCAGGGCACCGGGGAGCAAACCTGCTTCGCAGAGGATCTGGAAACCGTTGCAGATGCCCAGGACCGGCATGCCGCCCTTGGCTGCTTCGACAACCTTGCCCATCGCGGGAGCAAAACGTGCGATCGCGCCGCAACGAAGGTAGTCGCCGTAGGAGAATCCGCCGGGAACGACAACCGCGTCGACACCCTTGAGGTCTGCGTCGCCGTGCCAGAGTTCGACAGCTTCACCGCCGGCCAGGTTGATGGCCCGAGCAGCATCGATGTCGTCGAGCGTGCCCGGGAACGTGATAACCCCGATACGTGCGCTCATGCCTCGACGCGCCTGACGGTCCAATCCTCGATCACCGTGTTGGCCAGCAGGCCTTCGGCGATCTTCTCGAGTTCGGCGTCTTCGACACTGCCGTCGATCTCCAACTCGAACCGCTTGCCCTGACGGACATCGGATACTCCTGCAAAGCCCAGGCGAGACAGTGCCCCGACAATTGCCTGTCCCTGGGGGTCGAGAATCTCGGCCTTGGGCATGACTTCGACGACGACACGGGCCACGTGCTGCTCCTCGGTACTAGTGCGCGAACCCGGAGTGAAACGCTCGGGTGATGGCCAGTTTACCGGGCGCACCCGAGATGGTTCGCATCGAGTGATCGGGGCGTGACGGCCAACACCCGCGAAACCCGCCTGCGAGTCACTCCAGGGCGGCGCATACTCGAAATCATGCGACTGACACATTTTGGCCATTCCTGTGTGCTCGTGGAGTTGAACGGATCGAAAATCCTCTTCGATCCCGGCAACTTCTCGCACGGATTCGAAGGCATCACCGGCCTCGACGCCATCCTCGTGACACATCAACACCCCGATCACGCCGACCCGGCGCGGCTGCCCGAACTGGCCGAAGCGAACCCCGACGCGGTGCTGTACAGCGATCCGCAGACGGCTGAGAAGCTCGGTGGGCGCTGGACGGGAGTCCGGCCGGGCGACCGGTTCAGCATCGGCGACGTCGAGGTGACCGGGACCGGCGGAGAGCACGCGATCATCCATCCGGACCTACCGATGATCGACAACACCGCGTTCCTCCTCGGCGACGCCACCAACCCGGCGCAGTTCATGCATCCCGGCGATTCCCTCTACGTCCCCGAACAGAAGGTCGACGTTCTTGCCCTTCCCGCCGCCGCACCGTGGCTCAAGATCTCGGAGGCCATCGACTACCTTCGCGCGGTAGCGCCGCGCGTCGCGGTTCCCATACATCAAGCGATCATCCGCGACGAAGCCACAGGCATCTTCTACGGTCGCTACTCGGAAATGGCTGCCGACGGTACCGAGTTCCGAGTTCTCGGTGAGGAGTCGAGCGTCGAAGTCGCCTGATTCAGTCCTCACGCACTCACATCGACGATGATCCAGCCGGTGCTCGTCCCACCGGCTGCGTCGGTGAGTGTGTAGAGAATCCTGTCGGTGCCTGTCTTCGTTCCGGCCTCGAACACCACTTCGCCGTTTTCGAGCTTTACGGTGCCACCGAGAAGTGACGTCGCCTCGACCCCGGTTACCTTGATCGAATCTCCGTTGCTGTCATGATCATTCGCGACGGCGTCGACGGTGACTGTGCCACCTGAGCGGACCTGCGCGGTGTCGAGTGCGGCGTACGGCGGGATCGGGCTTGTCGTGTACCGACCGACGTCGTCGAGTCGAGCTGAGGCCACGTCGGCGGCATCGACGATGGCAGCAAATTCGGTGCCGTCGAAGCGCGAGAGGTCGTTGCCGTTCATGATGGTCGATCCCTCGGCGCCGCCGCCGTGATAGTCGTCGGCGTAGAAGTTGTGGCCCAACTCGTGGCGGAGGACGCGGCTGAAGTTGCCATCGGGCTCGGCACCGACCTGCGCGTAGCTGTGATCGAGTTCGAACCTCGAGTAGTAGGCATTTCCGCCACCGGAAGCGCAGACGACAGTCGCCTGGTCGACGCTCGTGCCGACCTGATCGGACCACAGACCTTCCAACTGGTCGAGGTTTTCACAACTGCTCGAATACGGGTCACTCGCGGCATCGGCGCGAAGGACAACCCGACCCAGGATCGGCCGAATTCCGACGTCTCTGATCCAGATGGCAGCGGTTCGGGCCATTGATTCCTCGGCCCGATCCAGAGCGACGGCGGGACTGCCTGCGCCGTGCGCGGAGTACCACTCGCCACTCAGATCCAATCCCACCACGAACTGCTTCACCGTCTTGCCGACGCTTGCGGCCGAGGCCGACGCGATAGAGGCGGTCGGCCACTTGGGTTTTGCGTCGATCGGCGCCGTGCTGCGACCGACCACGTCGGATCCCACGAACTCGATCGAAGCACCACGATCGAAAATCACCTGCCCGCGCAGTGTTCCGGCGGAGTCGACGATGGCCGAGACGATTGCGTCCGGATGCCCTTCCACACTGCCGATGTACGAACGGGGCGCCGGGATCACCACATCGGTCAGCTCGCCGCCGCTTTCCTGTACGGCCATCGAGRAGTCGGATCCCCGCAGATTCATCTTGTGAAGCCGCAGTGTGAGTTGCTCACCTTCGTCGTCGACAGTTGCGGTGCGGGTGCCTTCGCTCGCACCGCCGTCGACACCGCCCGTCGGCAGCGTGTGAACCACGCCGGTCGGAGCGGCAGACGCAACTGCCGGGACGATTGCAGCACAGACGACTGCGCCCACAGCCAGAGCGACAAGACCTTCGGCCGACTTGGAGAACCCTCGTGCGCGCATGGTGAACCTCAACTTCGTCTACTAGCGGCAGATTAACTGCCCGCACTGTAGCAGCGAAAAGGTTGGGCGACGCCGTACTCGAATTCAACGTCCACTTTATGCGACTTTGACCTAATCGGCCCTACTGCCTGCAAGGAACGGGATAAATGCGAAGAGTCTGCCTGCTCGGGCAACCCGGACACACGACACCGTCTCGCAGCTATCAAATAGTTGCCAATGACCGAATTCAGGCAGCGCCGAGTGCCTGCGACGGGGAGTTCCATCGGTATACCTGCGAGGTGGCCTCATGAAAAAGCGCGAGGTCCACAGCGTCGAGAACAGCCTGACGTGGGCCCTCGTTTCCCAACTGCTTGGCAGTAATCGACAATCTGACCAATCCCCCACGCTTGGCGGCGCGCCCGGCTCCGAGAACCAATGCGCGACACCACCACGGCTCGGCCTTGAAGCCCTCGCCGATACCGAAAACCCTTCCCCGCTGCAAGGTTCCACGGGTCAGATCGTGTACTGCGCCGAGGCCTGCCATCGTCCGAAAGCCGGTCTCCGGCAACACCGACATGGCACCAGGCGACGCCACCCAGCGCGGCGGTGCGAACACCCGGGTCCGAAGGCCTGCATGCTCGAGAACCCGATCCGCAGCGAGTAGTCGCAGTTTTGCTTCGTGCTTCGACAGAGTGGCGAACTCGGCTCGACGACGCTTGGTCGCGGCCTGGTCGTAGCCGTGCAGAACGATGGCGTCGCCGTGCTCACGACGCTCACGCAGCCAGGCCGTCGTCACCGCGTCGTCGGCCAGTCGATATTTGTCCTTCAGTCGCGGCGCCACCAGGAGCGACAGGCGGACACCTCGAGCGTCCATCTCGTCTGCGAATCCGGCAGCGAGATAACATGTCTCGTCTCTGATTCCGGATACCGACACGATCAGTTCTGCGGACATACTCCGATAGTGGCAGCTGTGGGTGAACAGCACACTGCCGCCGGATGATCATCCGGCGGCAGTTTTCAGCACAGCTACTAGTTCTTGAGAAGCGCGGCTACTAATTCTTGGGAAGCGCGGCTTCGATGGCGGCGACAACCTCGGGAGCGTCAGGTTCGGTCCGCGGACGGAAGCGGTTGACGACGGTGCCGTCCGGTCCGATCAAGAACTTCTCGAAGTTCCACTGGATGTCGCCCGCAGCGCCTTCGGCGTCGGCAGCCTTGGTGAGTTCGGCGTACAGCGGATGCTGGTTCTCGCCGTTCACCTCGATCTTCTCGAGGAGCGGGAACGTGACGCCGTAGGTAGTGGAGCAGAACGTCTCGATCTCTTCGGCGGTACCCGGTTCCTGCCCCATGAACTGGTTGCACGGGATGCCGATCACGGTCAGACCGCGATCGGCGTACTCGCTGGCCAGCTTCTCGAGCGCCGAGTACTGCGGGGTCAGTCCACACTTGGATGCCACGTTGACCACGAGCACGGCACGGCCGTCGTATTCACCCAACGAGGTGGGCACGCCACCGAGGGTGTTGATCGCGATGTTCTGTACTGGAGTTGTCATAGGTCCAACTTAGCGACTCTTGCCGACTGCCAGTTCTCGCCCACTACTTGTTCTCACCTACTGCTTGTTCTCACCTACTGCTACTTCGATGCTCCGAGAATGCGATCGAGGTCGTCCAGAACGGTGAGGCCGCCGAGCGGTCCGACGCCCGTGATCCAGTAGGACATGTCGACCAGATGTGGGTTCGGGAAGAATCCGGCGTTGTCCGCCACGGCCTTCGGCATCGTGCTGGCATCTGCCGGCTTCGCGGAGGTGACCAGGATGAGGTCGGCGTTGGCTCCGGAGACGAATTCCGGGGAGAGGTCGACGGAGATCGAGTTCTCCCAGTCGCGTGCGGGAATCGTGAGTCCCGCGCATTCGAGAGTGCTTCCGGCAAACGACGTGGGTCCGTACAGCGTCAGAACGTCGTCGCGTGGGCGGATGAGCTGAGCGGTCTTGCCCTCGGTGCTATGCTTGCTCGCCACTTCCTCGCAGCGTGCCGTGTAATCACCGAGCAGTTCGCCTGCCTGATCGGTCTTGTTCAACGCCTCTGCGACGAACTGGACGTTGTCCTGCCACGGATCGGTCTGGGTCGCCATGTAGACGGTCGGCGCGATGGCAGCGAGTTGCTCGTACAGATCACCGTGCCGCGATTCCGTTCCGATGATCAGGTCCGGGCTCAGTGCGACGATCTTCTCGAGGTTCGGCGCCGCGACGGTGCCGACCATCTCGATCTCTGCGGCCTTCTCACCGAGGTACGCCGGAACCCCGGTCGTCTCGCTGAGGACCGCGGTGCCCACGGGAATCACGCCCAGCGCTACCGACGTGTCGAGCTGAACCGGCTCGAGCACGACAACTCTCTGCGGATCCATCGGTACGTCCGTGGTTCCGCGGGCATGGGTGACCGCGTGCACGGTGTCGGCGGACTGACTGTCGGTATCCGTCTTGTCGTCACTGCCACACGCCGTTGTCGTTGCCACGATGGCGGCGAGGACAAAACCACCCAGCGCGTACTTCGCCCGCGAGTTACTGCGTTTCATTCCCAACACTCCTGTTACCGACTGCTTTCGACCGTCACAACCACGCGCATTCACCACGGCTGAGCAAAGGATTCACCATCCAATAGTCTGGTGAGCCTAACCTACGAGACTGGAGCCTCATCATGTCTTCCCTTCCCTGCCACACCTGCAGCGACGGTGTCCTGGGGAAGGCATCTATGCAGTGCTTTCCGGAATTTGTCGCCAATCCGCAAACCAGTCGACGCCCTCACGCCTGTACACGGCAGTCGTCGACCGCCGGCGAACCGCTGGTCGGTCGCGCCGGAATGACACATCTGTGGGTGTTGATCGAGCACCCCGGCCCCTGGCCGGCGTCCGCTCCTGACGACGTTCTCCCCGTCGCACTCACCGAAAAAATCTACGCAGCGCAGGGTCGTATTCGCCTCGTGGTGATCCGGCGGCCCCGCAACCGCCGAGTCCTAACCCCGACGTGCGTACTCGCCTGGACGGACGGCACACGTCAGTGGATGCGGGAAGGGTCGGTCGACCGATACGAGGACCTGTCGGTACTGCCGTTCGAATCGATGGCCACCGGTGTGGAACCCGACTTCGGCCGTTCCCGCACGGAACCGCTCTTCGCGGTCTGCACACATGGAAAGAAGGATGCGTGCTGCGCGGAACTCGGTCGCCCGGTCGTGTCGGCGCTGAACGCGGCACAGATCGCAGATGTGTGGGAATGCAGTCACATCGGCGGAGATCGTTTCGCGGCCAACATGATTGCGTGGCCCGCCGCAGTCTATTTCAGCCGACTGGACGGCAACTCCGCAATCGATGCAGCCGAAAAATACCAAGCCGGAGAATTGGAGCTGCTGCACCTGCGCGGCCGAGCGGCACTGTCACAGGCCGCTCAGGCCGCCGAACACGCAGTCCGACGCGTTACCGGCATCGTCGCGACGGACGCACTCGAGAGTGTCGCCGAGAGCGTCGACGGAGAACACACGACTGTCGATCTTCGATTGGAGGCGAGAGACTTTCGCGTGGTCGTTCGACCCGGCTCTCCAGGGCAGCCGTTCCGACACGATTGTGGTTCCGGAGGAACTGTCGAATGGAACGGATGGATCGTAGAACACCTTCACGAGCAATCGCACTGACCATTCGATTCCGGCCCAACTGCCCGGCAGGCCATCGAACCGAGATTTGCGCGGACTGACAACACTTCGAATCAGGTCGCGATGAAGGATCGACGCCCCTGGTGATTACAGCTTGCATTCTTCCCATGACCACCGCACTGACGCCGAATGCCGTTTCCCGGTCTGCAGATCCGATCAAGAGTGAGGTCGACTACGAAACACTGGCAGCAAAATTCCGTCCGATCTTCGCGGACATCGCACAAGCCGTCGTCGAACGCGAACGCGATCACGTGCTTCCCTTCCAACAGATCGACGCACTCAAGAAAGCAGGCTTCGGCGCCGTTCGGGTGCCGACAACACACGGTGGATCCGGCGCGAGCATCCCGCAATTGATCCGGTTACTAGTCGAGTTGTCGAGCGCCGATTCCAACATCACCCAGGCACTGCGCGGTCACTTCGCGTTTGTCGAAGACCGACTGGTCGCCGACCCCGGGCCTGAGCGCGACACCTGGCTCCGACGCTTCGCGGAGGGACAGTTGGTCGGCAACGCGTGGACCGAAATCGGCGACGTTGCATTGGGCGAAGCCAACACCAAGGTCTCGCCCGCACCCGATGCCGACCACTTCCTGGCGAACGGGGCAAAGTTCTACAGCACGGGTTCCATTTTCGCCGACTGGATCGACCTGTACTCGCAGCGCACCGACACCGGCGCATTCGTGATCGCCGCAGTCGAAGCGAGACAACCCGGTGTCACACACAGTGACGACTGGAACGGGTTCGGCCAGCAGACGACTGGCTCCGGCTCGTCCGTCTACGAGAACGCAATAGTCCAGCCGGAGAACATCTTCGACTTCTCGACGCGCTTCAAATACCAGACCGCGTTCTACCAACTTTTCCACCTCGCCACTCTCGCCGGCATCGCCAAGGCTGCGACAACCGAGATCTCTCGTCGAGTCGCCTCTCGTACTCGAACCTTCAGTCACGGCAACGCTCCGAGATACGCGCAGGATTCGCAGATCCAGCAAGTTGTCGGCGAGGTGTCCTCGGCTGCCTTTGCAGCCGAGGCCGTGGCGCTGCACGCAGCACAGTCGTCCCAATGGGCATACGAAGCCGCATTCTCCGGCTCGCCGGAGGAAGAGAAAGCCGCCAACATCGCAGCCGAAATCGATTCGGGGCGAGGGCAAGTCGCCTCGATCGGACTCGTCGTTCCAGCCACGGCCAAGATCTTCGACGCACTCGGCGCTTCCGGAGTGAGCCGCGACCTCGATCTCGATCGGTTCTGGCGCAACGCGCGCACCGTGGCCAGTCATAATCCGGTCGTCTTCAAATCCAAAGTTGTCGGCGACTACGAAATCAACGGAACCGAACCGATTTACGTGTGGGCCATCGGGACTGCACCGACCGAAAAGGATGTACAGGCATGACCGTGACCAGTGAAACCGAAGTCTTCGTCGGCGTTCCCGACACATCCGAAGGCTGGATCGACCGCGCTCGCGAGGTGAGCAACGTCCTTGCCGTCGACGCGCTCGCCCGCGACCGAGCCGGCGAACCACCGTTCCGAGAAGTCCAGCTGCTCAAGGACAGTGGTCTGGTGACACTGCTGGGTCCGATCGAGTTCGGCGGCGGTGGGCAGCGATGGGAGACCGCCTACAAGGTGGTTCGGGAGATCGCGCGCGCCGACGGCTCCATCGGGCAACTGCTCGGGTATCACTACCTGTGGGCATGGGCAGCCAGATTGGTCGGAACCGATCCGCAGATCTCCGCTGTCGAGGAGCTGTACACGAGCAACCGATTCTTCTTCGGCGGCGCAGTGAATCCTCGAGATACGGACCTCACCGTCGTGGACCGCGGAGACACCCTGGTGTTCAACGGTGTGAAGTCGTTTTCCACCGGCGGACGAGTCACCGACCTCACGGTGCTCGAAGGAATCATCGACGGAACTGCGACGCATGTGTTCGCTATCGTGCCGACTGCTCAGGACGGCATAGTCTTCCGCGGCGATTGGGACAACCTCGGGCAGCGCCTCACCGATTCGGGCAGTGTCGAGATCAACGACGTCGAGGTCGACTGGGCAAGTGCGGCAGGCTTTGTCGACAAGGAATTCCAACCTCTGGTCTACAACACCCTGAACTTCCCGGCGATCGAGATCGTGTTCGCGAACTTCTACCTCGGGATCGCCCGTGGCGCACTGGACACTGCGGCCGAGTACACCCGAACCCGTACGCGTCCATGGCCGTACGGCGGTGACAACCGCGAAATCGCAACCGACGAGTGGTACCTCCGTGAGGGCTACGGCGACTTGCAATCGAAGCTGTGGGCGGCGGAGGCCTTCGTGGATCAGGTCAGCCGTGAGGCCGACGCCGTGCTCCACGACGCTCGCGAAAACCTCACCGAGCAGGCTCGCGGCGACCTCGCCGTACGCATTGCGGCCGCAAAACTTCGCGCCGCCGACGTCTCCTTGGAGATCAGCAACAAGATCTTCGAACTGACCGGTGCCAGAGCCACGTCCAACGATGTCGGCCTGGATATCTACTGGCGCAACATCCGGACGCATACCCTTCACGATCCGCTCGCGTACAAGCGCCGTGAAGTCGGTAGTCGTTTTCTGACCGGCGAGATTCCCGAACCCACCTGGTACACATAGCACCCACGAACAGAAAGAGACCGTCGCACGGTTGGTGCGGCGGTCTCTTTCATCGTTACGACCAGGATCACTGATCGTAGATCGGGTTCCGCGCCTGCTGTGCGGTCAAACGTTCAGCAGAGCGGAAGTATCTAGTGATGGCTCACAAATGACTGCTTGGTGCCGGTCGGAGCCGTTTCGAGTTTGTGCTGCTCTTCTTCGTCCTCGTCGTCGAGCATCGTGGCTTCGTTGAACGGAATCTTCCCGTCGAGCACCTCGATGACGCGTTCCTTGTCGATCGTCTTGGTCCACGCGCCGACCAGGAGAGTCGCGACCGCATTGCCCGAGAAGTTGGTGATCGCTCGCGCTTCCGACATGAAGCGGTCGATTCCGACGATGAGTCCGACGCCGTCGAGAAGCTCGGGGCGATGGCTCTGAAGTCCGCCGGCCAGCGTGGCCAGACCGGCGCCGCTGACTCCCGCAGCGCCCTTGGAGGCGATGATCATGAACACCAGCAGCGAGAGCTGTTCACCGAAGGCGAGCGGCTGTCCCATGGCGTCGGCGATGAAGATCGAGGCCATCGTCAGGTAGATCGCGGTGCCGTCGAGGTTGAACGAGTAGCCGGTGGGAACGACGATGCCCACCGTGGTGCGCTCGACGCCTACGTGCTCCATCTTGGCGATCAGACGCGGCAGTGCCGATTCGGAGGACGACGTGGCGAAGATGAGCAGGTACTCACGGGCCAAGTACTTGACCAGCTTGAAGATGTTGAATCCGGTGACGGCGCGCAGCAGCGTTCCGAGAACACCGAAGACGAAGATCAGGCAGGTCAGGTAGAAGCCGATCATCAGGGTTCCGAGCTGGACGACGGCGTTCAAACCGGTCTGGCCGACGACGCTGGCGATGGCGCCGAAAGCACCGATCGGGGCGAGCCAGAGAATCATCGTCAGGATCTTGAACACGAGCTTCTGGATGTATCCGACGGCCTTGAGAATCGGCTCACCCGACTTGCCGAGCGACTGGATCGCGAAGCCGACCAGAAGGGCGACGAACAGAGTCTGCAGCACGCTGCCGGCGGTGAGGGAGGACAGCATCGACGTCGGAATGATGGACGCGATGAAGTCCCAGGTACCGCCCGCGCTGTGGGCCTGATCTGCAAGCTTGGCCACGGAGGCCGCGTTGGGCGTGATGTTCAGGCCACTGCCCGGGTTGAGCAGGTTGCCGACGCCCAGGCCGATCGCGAGTGCGATGGTGGACATCCCGATGAAGTAGGCGAGTGCGAGGCCGCCGACCTTGCCGACCTTGGCAGCAGCTCGAACCGAGCCGATGCCGAGCACGATGGTGCAGAAGATGACCGGGCTGATCATCATCTTGATCAGGCTGACGAACAACGTGCCGAGTACACCGACGGACTTACCGAACTCGGGTGCGAGCCAACCGACGAGGATGCCGCCGATAACCGCGACGATGACGCTCATGTAGAGCCAATGCGTCTTGTCGCGCTTTGCCTTGGTGCCCTCGGGCTGTGGGGAACCGTCTACTGTCCCTGTTGCCGTGCTGCTCATGGGGTGTCCTTTGGATCGGATATCTGTGAAGTGATCGGGATCACTTCGAGTCGTGGAGAATTCTTGTTGCAAACAGGTGGGCCCGGAAGTTTGTGTTCATTACGTTCAGGAGGCGCTCGATGGTCGAACGAAAGACCGGCCGACGTATGAGCGTCGCCAGGCAGATCCTGCTCCTGCAATTGGCGTTGTTGGCGCTGGTCATCGGCGTGGGGGCCGCGCTCGCAGTTGTCGACGAACGCCGAGACAGCGACGACGCGATCCGCAGGCAGGTGAGCTCGATAGCGCAGACTCTTGCCCTGTCGGATTCGACGGCGGCCGCCCTGACGAGCCCGGACCCGACCGCGATTCTGCAACCACAGACCGAGAAAATACGACAGGCAACCGGCGTCGATTTCATCGTGGTGATGGCGCCGGATCGCACTCGATTCACCCACACGAGCCCGGAGCTGATCGGTCAACTGTTCAACGGAAACATTGACCGCGCACTCGCCGGCGTGACCTTCACGGAGACGTACGCCGGGTCGCTGGGGCCGTCGATCCGCGCAGTCACTCCTGTCTACGATTCCGGCGGAACCCTGGTCGGTCTGGTTTCTGCCGGTGTCACCCGCGAGCAGATCAGCAAGCAGTTCGCCCAAAGCGTTCCGGTCATCCTGTTCGTTGCCGGCGGCGGTCTTCTTGCCGCCCTCCTGAGTTCACTTCTGGTGAGCCGACGCATCAGGCGACAGACCCTGGGAATGGCTCCGGACGAACTGCGCACCATGTACGAGCACCACGACGCCGTACTGCACAGCATCGGTGAGGGTTTGGTGGTGATCGGGCAAGGCCGAAGCAAAGACGCGAGAGTGGACATCGTCAACGACGAAGCACGTCGCCTCCTCGATCTACCGGACGGGCCCGTGCCACTTTCATCCATCCCCGAGACCATGCGGGTCGACGACGCCTCTCCCGCGAAGGATCAAGTGCACCTCACCGACAAGCGTGTGCTGGTGGTCAACCAACACCCGGTTGAGTGGGAGGGCAACAGAATTGGCACCGTGCTGACAATTCGCGATCACACCGAACTTCAGAACGTACTCGGGGAATTGGATTCGGTACGTAGTTTTGCCGAGTCGCTTCGATCGCAAGCCCACGAGAGTGCAAATCGTCTGCACACGATCATCACGATGGTCGAGTTGGGGCGAAACGAGGACGCAGTGGCCTTCGCCACCAACGAATTGCGGGTGTCCCAACAGCTGATCGATCGTCTGATGAATGCGGTCCACGAGCCGGCGCTGGCCGCACTACTGCTCGGGAAAATGAGCGAAGCGACCGAACGCGGGGTCGACCTGACCATCACGGAAGACACCGCGCTCGGTCCGGTTCCTTCGCTCAATGCACGCGAGTTGGTCACGCTGGTCGGCAATCTCGTGGACAATGCTATTGACGCATCGCGCGCGAGCGAGTCTCCGTGGGTGGAAGTGACGGTAATGGAAGAGGATTCGATGATGGTTGTTGCCGTCGCCGACAGCGGCCCGGGAATGACACCCGAAGCACTCGAAAAGGCCAAGGGCCGTGGCTACTCCACAAAATCCGGCTCTCGCGGACTCGGTCTCGCACTGGTCTCTCAAGTCGTGAAACGGCACGGCGGCACGCTCACCAGCGAGCCGGCGATGGGCTCCATGCTGGTTGTCCGTATCCCGCTGCGCGAGGCGGAAGCACCGCGATGATCCGTGTACTGATAGTCGACGACGAACCGTTGATCGCCCAGGCGCACCGTTCGTACGTCGAGCGTGTGCCGGAATTCGTGGTCCACAGCGTGGTTCATTCCGGGAACGCCGCCGTGCGTGCAGTTACGGCGGCCAACGCCACCGACCAGCCCATCGACCTGGTCCTGCTCGACATCGGGTTGCCCGACGCCAGCGGTCTCGACGTGGCCTCCGCCCTGGGCGGGTTGCGGCCCAGTCCGGACATCATCGCGGTTACCTCGGCGCGCGATCTGGAGGTGGTCCGAAGCGCCGTGGCTCGCGGGATCGTCCTCTATCTTCTCAAGCCGTTCACTTTCGCAGCATTCCGCGACAAGCTCGAGCGCTACCTCGAATATCGTGCAGCACTTCCCGCTGGCGAGTCTGCGGTCAGTCAACACGACATCGACCGCGCGATGTCCGCACTACGAACGTCCGACGATCGCGCAGCGGCACCGAAAGGCTTTGCGTCTCAAACACTCGGACTCGTCGCAGCGTCTGTCCGGGATTCTGAAGGACCGGTGACCGCTGCAGAGGTGGCAGCATCGGTCGGCGTGTCCCGGGTGACGGCCTGGCGCTACCTGGAAAAGCTGGCAGACGACGGCATGCTCACCCGGGAGACCGAGTACGGGCGCGCTGGGCGCCCTCAGGTTCGTTACCGCAGAACCTGATTGACACAGAATCTAGTTTGCGCCAACCGTGTCGAGAACCCAGGCGAACTCGAATGCGACCTCTTTCCACTTCTCGTACCGACCGCTGACACCGCCGTGTCCGGCGCTCATCTCGGTCTTGAGAAGTAGCGGAGCATCACCGGTCTTCGTGGCGCGCAGTTTCGCGACCCACTTGGCCGGCTCCACGTACAGAACGCGGGTGTCGTTGATGCTCGTGATCGCAAGAATGGCGGGATAGTCCTTGGCTTCCACGGTCTCGTACGGGCTGTACGAGCGCATGTAGTCGTAGACGTCCTTGTTGTGCAGCGGATCTCCCCATTCGTCCCACTCGATGACCGTCAACGGTAGCGACGGATCGAGAATCGACGTCAGCGGGTCGACAAACGGAACATTGGCGAGAATGCCGGCAAACAGTTCCGGAGCGAGATTGGCGACAGCCCCCATCAGCAATCCACCCGCACTACCGCCGTCGGCAACCATCCGATCGGCCGCCGTGACACCGGTGTCGATCAAATGCTTTGCGCACGAGACAAAATCGGTGAAGGTATTCTTCTTCGTGAGCGTCTTGCCGTTTTCGTACCAGTGACGACCCATCTCGCCGCCGCCGCGCACGTGTGCGACCACGAAGACGACGCCGCGATCGAGCAACGACAAGCGGGCAACCGAGAACGACGGGTCGATGCTCGCCTCGTAGGAACCGTAGCCGTACAACAGCAGCGGCGCGGGACCTTCCGGCGCACCTACGCGCCTCACGATCGAGAGCGGAATGCGGGTTCCGTCGTCGGCCACTGCCCAGTCGCGACGCTGCTCGTAATTACTCGCATCGAAGTCACCGAGAACAGGCTGCGACTTGCGCAGTGCCAGTTCACCACTGGCGACGTAGTAGTCGTACACCTGCCCGGGAGTGATGAACGACGTGAAGCCGAGTCGGATGGTGGGCTGCGCCCATTCCGGATTGGACCCCATACCGATGCTGAAGAGTTCTTCGTCGAAGTCGATTTCGTGACGCTCGCCGTAGCCGTCATCCGTCAACGGCCACACGGCAACCCGAGTGAGCGCCTCGCGGCGGTAGCTCAGGACGAGGTGTCCGGCAAAGGCTTCGGCTTCTTCCAGACGAACGTCTGCGCTGTGCTCGATCAGCGTCGTCATGTTTGTCGGATCCGACACGGGAGCTTCCACCAACACGAAGTTCTCGGCCTTGACTCCGTCCACGACGTCGTTGTGGAGGATCAGGAAGCGGTCCTCTCCCCCGATCACCGCGTGTTCAGCGCCGTACTCGACGCCCTCGCGACGCGGGATGATGACGCGGAAGTCGCCTTCCGGGTTCGCCGATTCCAGCATCCAGCCTTCGCTGGTCACCTTGGAACCGACCCAGATCATCAGGTACTTCTCACTGCGGGTAGACCCCACCGAAACCCAGTACCGCTCGTCGGGCTCGTGGAACACCGAAACATCTTGACTCTGCGGCGTTCCCAGCTTGTGACGCCACACGGTGTCCGGACGCCAGGAATCGTCGACCGTCATGTAGAAGACGTGACTGTGGTCGATCGCCCAGGTGGCGCCAGGCGCGGTATCGGGAATCTCGTCGGCGAGCATCTCACCGGTCTCGAGGTTCTTGAACCGCAAGGTGTACCGCTCGTCGCCGACGATGTCCACCGAGTACGCGAGCAACGTGCCGTCCTCGCTGATGGAGAACGCGCCGAGCGAAAAGAACTCGTGCCCTTCGGCTTCGACGTTGCCGTCCATGAGGATCTGCTCGCCGGCCAGCTCGACGCCGGGCGTCAGGTTGGGCGGAGTCCAATCGTCTTCACCGGCGATGGGGCACCGGCACTGGACGGTGTACGACTTGCCTTCCACGCTGCGCGAGTAGTACCACCACTTACCCATGCGAGTGGGCACCGACATGTCGGTTTCCTGCGTCCGCGACTTGATCTCCTGGAAGATCTTCTCGCGCAACGGCTCGAGCGCGGCCGTCTGCTCGTCGGTGTACGCGTTTTCGGCTTCGAGGTATGCGACGACCTCGGCGTTGTCCTTGTCCCGCAGCCACTCGTAGTCATCGACGAACGTGTGTCCGTGATGGGTACGTTCGGCGGGGACCTTCTTTGCGACCGGCGGGATCAGGCTCATGCGCTGGGACCGACCCAATCGTCGAAGGACAGACCGGAAATGCGCTCGTACGCCTCGATGTAGCGTGCCCGAGTCGCGTCGACGATCTCCTGCGGCAACGGCGGCGGTGTCGTGTCCGAGCTACGGTCCCAGCCGGATTCGGGGCTCGTGAGCCAGTCGCGCACGAACTGCTTGTCGAAACTGGGCTGCACCTTGCCCGCTTCGTAGCCTTCGAGAGGCCAGTAGCGCGACGAGTCGGGGGTGAGCACCTCGTCGGCGAGCACGAGGTTTCCACCGGAGTCGAGACCGAATTCGAGCTTGGTGTCCGCAAGGATGATTCCGCGATCGGCCGCGAAGTTGGAGGCGCGGGCATAAACGTCGAGAGTGTCCTCGCGAAGCTGCACTGCCAGCTTCTGGCCGACCTTCTCCACTACCTGATCGAAGCTGATGTTCTCGTCGTGATCCCCGAGAGCTGCCTTGGACGCCGGGGTGAAGATCGGGTCGGGCAGCCGCGACGCCTCGACGAGGCCCTCGGGCAACGCGACGCCGCACACTGCGCCGGTGTTGTTGTAGTCGACCAGGCCGGAGCCGGTGAGGAAGCCACGAACGACGCATTCGACGGGAACCATGTCGAGGGAGCGCACTACGAGAGCGCGGCCGAGAACCTCTTCCGGGATGCGATCGTCGTCGGGCTCGCCGGCCAGGTGGTTGGTGCCACCGAGGACGTTGAAGAAGAACACGCTCATCGCGGTGAGCACGCGACCCTTGTCCGGGATCGGCGTGCTGAGCACGTGGTCGTAGGCCGAGATCCGATCACTCGCGACAAGCAGCAGATGSTCGTCGTCGATCGTGTAAAGGTCACGGACCTTGCCACCGGCCAGATGAGTGTAGGAATCAAGTGTAGGACGCACCCGGTCACCCTATCGGGCGTTCGCAGTTCGTACAGAACCCCGGTAGCCGGGACAGGTAAGCGTCCTCGCCGTTCGGAGAGCTGTCCGCCCTGCTCATCCGGATATGCAGGTGGCCCCTCGCCAGCAGGCGAGAGGCCACCGTCACAGTCGATGAACTACTGGTTTGCGGGCAGCTTCGACAGGCCCTCGTCGATCGAATCCAGCGTCAGAAGAGCCGTCTGATAGGTCGCGGCCAACGAATGCTGGACCTGGACGACGTTGCCGGCCTTCACTGCGGGCAATTCCTTCCACAGCTCGGAATTGACCAGCTCCTGCAACTGCGGAGACATCGAGCCATCGGCGTTGAGGCCGTAGACGATCACGTCGACATTTCCGAGATTTTCGCCGATCTTCTCGATGGATACCTGTTCGACGTGGATGTCGGCGGGGTCTGCGGGGGTGCCGGGGAACTGCAGTCCGAGTCCGTCGAAGAGATTGGTCGTGTACGAAGACGCGTACTCGCGTGAGAAGGTGCCGGCCTCGGGCTTGCAGACGTTGCACACGCCGCCGAAGGTCAACGAGCCGAGCTTGTCCTTGTACTTCGCGGCCAGTTCGGCGGTTTTGGCGTCGTAGTCGTCCTTGAACTCGCCGTAGGTGTCGGAGACATTCGCGGCATCGGCGAACTGCTCGCCCAGCACTCGCCAATCAGCAGGAACCGTCGGTCCCAGGAAGACGACGGGAGCGGCCGCCTTGAGCTGCGCCATGTCCAGCTGGCTTTCGACACGAGCGGGAACACCCATGATGATCAGATCGGGCTCGGCAGCGACGATTCCCTCGTAGTTGAGCTGGGAGACGTTGCCGTCGGGCGCGACCTTCGGCAGAGCTTCGTAAGCGGCCTTGGTCTTGTCGTCCATGTTGCCGAGTTCACGGGTCCACTCACATACTGCTGCCAGGTTCGCTCCCGCCTGAATCAGCGGCAGAACTGCGTATCCGCAGGCCACGATCCGCTGCGGGTCGCTCGGGATCTCGATGGATCCGTTCTGTGCCTCGAAGACACGGGTCTGCGAGCTCGCGGCTGTCGTCGACGATTCGGACGACGCCTCCTCGGAGTTGCTGCAGCCGGCGACGCCGACCGCCAGCGCAGCTGCTGCGCCGATCACCACTGCGCGGCGAAACCACGACAGACCTTGAACCCGCATGTTGAACTCCATCTGAACGCACCGGACTGCTCCGGAATTGATTTGGTGAGGCTAACCAATATCAGGGCACTGGACCTTTACACAAACACAGGTCTCGAGGAATGAACTGCGCCTCCCGAGTCACTCACGCTCACAGCAGCACGCCTCCCACTGAGAGGGAGCAAAGCAAGATTCCTCTCGAATCGGACACGCGAACTCGCTACCTTGCCTTCGCGATACCTCATCGACCAGCCACTCTCTCCGCTCGACGAAGGGCTCACACATGTCCCGATCCACGCGCACGTGCTCGCTACGGTCTGCCGCGGCCATTGCGTTGACCAGCAGCTTTCTCATCACCGGTTTCGGCGCCTCGATCGCGCACGCCGGACCTGCCCCCTCGGCTCCACAGTTCGGCTCACTGGATTTCGGATCCAGCAACTTCGGCAGTGCCGAGCAAACCCCAGATGCTCCGCGGCTGACCGGGATCGACAATTTCCGCGACGTCGCAGGCACCGGCGCCGGATACTCGGGAACTTTCGGTCTGCCCGTGAACAAGGGAGTCTTCTACCGCGCGAACGCGATCACGCCCAAGGGCGATGACATGAGCATTCTCGAAAAGCTGGGACTGACAAAGGTTTACGATCTGCGCACGGAACCCGAGATCGCCAGCAAGCCGGATGTCCTGCCCGACGGGGTTGCGTACGAGAACATTCCGATCCTGTCCGGGAACATCGCCGAGATGGTCGCGAAGATCAAGTCCCCCGAGGACTCACGATCGATGATGCAGGACATGAACCGCGCCTTCGTCACCGGAGCGACGGAGCGAGCCGGGTTCGCACAGTTGCTCACGGGCCTCGCGGAAACCGAAGGCGCACAGGTCTTCCATTGCACTGCAGGTAAAGACCGCACCGGCTGGACGTCGTTTCTGCTGCTGAGCATCGCCGGTGTCGACCGCTCGGTGATCATGAACGACTACTTGCTGACCAACGAATACACAGCCGAAGGCATGAAGGCCACGCGCGCGGGCATCGCGGCGAGCCTGGGCGAACAGATGGCCGTCAACATGGAGCCCCTGTTGGGTGTCGAGGCAAGCTATCTCGATGCCGGCCTCGCCCAGTTGGACCAGACCTACGGGTCGGTCGATCGTTACCTGACCGAGGGCTTGGGTCTGAGTCCGGCGACCGTCATGACGCTCAAAGCCAAACTGCTGGGCTGAGCGACCCACCTGCCCCGGGTTCGACGAGGGGTCGAACCCGGGCACGTGGACTTTCTCTGCCCGCGCCGTGCCGGATGCGCCGCAGCGTCCCGTGCGTCAGCGCGATACGGCGATCACGTTGTTTCGGTACGCCCAGATGACGATCTGCACACGGGTACGCACCTGCAGCTTCTTGCAGATGTTGCTGATGTGCGACTTCACCGTGCTCTGCTCGAGGCTGAGAGAATCTGCGATGTCGTTGTTTCCCAAGCCTTGTGACAGCAACTGCACCACATCCATTTCACGCGCGCTGAGACCGTGATCCGATCCGGAGCGCGCCGTGGACATCGGTGCCGGCTTGCGCCTCGCGAACTCCACGATCAGTCTCGACGTCAATCTCGGAGAGAGCACCGAGCCACCCTCGGCCACGGTCAGCACTGCCGACGAGAGCTCCTCGGGATCGGCGTCTTTGAGCAGGAACCCTGCGGCGCCACTGTCGAGCGCCTCGAAAACGTACTCGTCGAGATCGAACGTGGTGATCACGACGACGCGGGTCGCCGGAAACTCGGCAAGGACCTCCCTGGTCGCGGTCAACCCGTCACCGTGAGGCATTCGGATATCCATCAGTACGACGTCCGGACGCAGTGCACGCACCTGCTCGTACGCCTCGACTCCCGTCTTGGCATGCCCGACGACGCGAATCTCGGGGTGACCGGAGAGAAACAGTTCGAACCCCTGCCGTACCACCTGCTGGTCGTCTGCAATAAGGACGTCGATCATGCGTTGATCCTCCCGTTCACCGGCACCAGTGCCTGCACAGCCCACTCACCTTCCGAATTCGGTCCGGCGTCCAGTTGACCACCCATGAGTGTCGCGCGTTCGCGCATTCCCACAATTCCGAGGTTTTGCCCGTCGGAGGACGGACGAGCATTCCCGAGCGTATTGATCACCCGGACTCTCACCGCACCGGCTTCTCGGCTCAGACATACCTTGGACTCGCTACCCGGCGCATGGCGAAGGACGTTCGACAACGCCTCCTGGACGATGCGGTAGCACGTCAACTGGACTCCGCTGTCCAGGTCGTCGAAGCGGCCGACCTTCTCGAGCGAGATCGACGAGATGGTGCGCCTGCAGTCGTCCACCAACTCGTCGATGTCGGAGACCATAGGCGTCGGGAAATCGGGGTCTTCCTCACCCAGACGGAGGATCCCCACGATCTGCCGCAAGCTGTTGAGGGCCCGCTGCCCCTGCTCGATGACGCCGCCCAGGAGGGCTTGCGCTTGTTCGGGATTGCTCGAGAAGAACTTGTCGGCGGCACGGGCCTGGATGATCATGCCGGTCATGTGGTGAGCCGCGACGTCGTGCAACTCACGTGCCATGTCCTGCCGTTCGGCGACAACGGCATTCGCGATCTTGCGTTCGCGGTCCCGGTGCAGATCCGCTACCGCCTGACTGTTCTCCACTGCTTGCTTTCGCAGACGCGCGACGATCTTTCCCATGGCGGCGACGACCAGAAAACTCGTGACGGTGTTTGCCGCCGGCTCGAGGAACAGGTGGGGCAACTCCCCCACCTGAACCTCTGCGACCGTCAGCCCGTCCCGCTCGGTGAGATACATCGCCAAGATCACGTCCATCGCCATTCCGAGGACCAGCAGTCCGACCAGGCGCATGCCGCTCACCCGGATGGACACTGCCATGATCGCGAACCAGAAAAGCGGCGTGGCCCCCAGCGATCGACTGCCGAGGAAGAGCATCAATCCGCCGGATCCTGCCAACGTCAGGAGGTAGTACGCGATCGGGTACCGCCGGCGCGCACACGCCACAACGGTCAACACCGTCAGGAAACCCATGATGCCGACGACGGTTCCCGGATCGCTCAGCACTCGATTGCTCGTCTCGGGTTCAGTCTTGAGACTGGCGAGACCGAACACCCACGGCACACTCAGCAGGCCGACGATCACGGCCGCCGTGGCCGGGTTGTTCAGGTTGAAACGTCCCCACCCTCGCGATGCCAGGGCTTGCCCCGAGACATTCTGACCAGCCGAGTCGAACATCCACTCCCCATTCCGCATCCGATGATTGACGTTCATGGTGGCATGCGCGCACCACTTGGTCCCACATTCGGCGAACGTGAAGGGAATGTTCGATTCTCGGCTACAACCAAAGGACTAGTTCGGGGTGAAAGGCCTAGTACTTATGTCCAGTACTTATGTCTCAGCTGAACTGCTCGACCAACCGGTTCACCATGTTGGTTGCGCTGTAGTAGTCGAGACGGAAGGTATCGAGCCCCACGGCATAGACATGGTGATCACGAATTGCCGGATGCTGCGCCAACAGGGGAAGTGCCTCGACCGCTTTCACCGCACCGTCGTCGGCGCTGACCAAGATCAGGGTGTTGCCCGCGATACCGTCGTAGAGGTTCTCGGCCGAGACCTGAATGATGTCCTTGCGCTTACCCATGGATTCACTGCTCTTCGCAGACTCGGGAATGTCGGCGACCGTGAAACCCATCGCCGTGAGCAACTTCGCCTGCCCGGACTCGTGCGTCCAGATATTGGCGCCGCTGCCGTCCTCGTAGTAGACGAGCGCGGTGGTCGGCTGCGGGGGAAGTGTGACCTTGGCCTTCGCTGCCTCTACTGCGCTGTCGAATTTCGCGACCGTGGCCGCTGCGTTGTCTTCGAGACCTGTCGCTTCACCCAGCACGGCGGCCACTTCCTGCCAACTACTTCCGCCGTAGTCCACCACGATTGTCGGAGCGATGGCCGTGAACTGTTCGTACAGATCGACGACGGAGTCACCTCCGGTCGCCGAGACGACGATGAGGTCCGGGTTCTGGGCCAGAACGGATTCTGCGTTCGCTCCGCCCATCGGCAGCACTGCGAGTCCACGTTCTCGAGCTATGTCGCCCCACTGTGTGAACAACCCCTGCGCATCCGATACGTCGGTGTTCGGTCCCGTCGATGCGGTAGCCACCACCGGAGCGTCGATCGACAACAGCGTGCCCGTCAGCGTCACACTGGTCGAGACGATCCTCTCCGGCTTCGACGTGATCTCCACCGGCCCCTTCGGCGTTTCCACCGTGCGGGGCCAATTACCCTGCGATGCAGCCGAATCAGCACCGGAATCGGCATCCGCAGAACTACATCCGGCGAGAGCGAACCCTGCCACCAAGACTGCGGAGAGCACCTTCAAGGCGCGCGATTTTTTCATTGTGACGCCCACTGGCGGACCACTCCTCGAATTCAAAAGCCCATGAAATTAGGTTAGGCTGTGCTCATGCTAACTCA
Source organism: Rhodococcus sp. P4_F3_2 (assembly GCF_056401335.1). Taxonomy (NCBI): domain Bacteria; kingdom Bacillati; phylum Actinomycetota; class Actinomycetes; order Mycobacteriales; family Nocardiaceae; genus Rhodococcus; species Rhodococcus sp. P4_F3_2. Next base: position 198,496 of record NZ_JBFUJN010000002.1, on the reverse strand, counting down.
GGCGGTGACAGAATTGTCCGCTTCCCTCGCGGCCTCGCCCGACATCGACACCTTCTGGAACCGGATAGTGCAACAAGGCACGCCGATCATCGAAAGTGTTGACACACATACAGTTCGAGTAACTTTCCTCTGGCGACAGCCCGAGGAGACGGAAGTCGAGCGCGTCTACCTCGACGCAAACTCGTTGACCGACCATCACACGGAACAACTCAGCGTGATGCAACGGATCAGTGAGAGTCCGGTGTGGTTCTACGCCGCCGAAGTCTCGAACACCTGGCGCAGCAGTTACAGCATCATCCCGGCGCCGAAGTCCGTAGTCGACGAATTCGATTATCCGGGAGCAGGCAAGGAAGACACGACCCGCCGCACCCGCTGGTTGGGGTTGCTCGAACACCGAATTGCCGACCCACTCAATCCGCTTTCCGCAGGCGTGGACACAAGGCGTTCCGTCGCTGAGATGCCCTCGGCGCCGGTCCAGTTCGGTTGGGATGCTCCAGTTTTCAGGAAGTCGATACAGCTCACCTGGGCCAGTTCGACGTTGGACGTCGAGCGGCCGGTGTGGATCTACGAGACCGTGGACGACGGATTGACACCGCTCGAAGAACGGCCGCTCGTGATACTTCTCGACGGGCGCCACTGGGCCGAGGTCATGCCAGCAGGTGCCGCCTTCGATCGTGCAGTCCAGACCGGCAAACTGAAGTCCTGCGTTCTGCTGGCCATTGATTCCGTTGACAATCAACGTCGTTCGAAGGAATTGCCGTGCAACCGCGACTACTGGAGTGCAGTCGTCGACGAACTACTTCCGCAGGTGCGCGCCGTCGCACCCTTCTCGTCTGATCGAACGCGAACGGTGGTGTCAGGGCAGAGTTTCGGCGGCCTGGCCTCGATGTTCGCAGCACTCGAATTCCCCGAACACTTCGCGCTGGTCGCCAGCGGGTCCGGTTCATTCTGGTGGCCGACAGGCTTGAAGCGCGGCGAGGACGGTCCGCCGGGTGGAGACATCGCCGCACGCATCGAGCGCGATGGCGTGCCGGACGGTTTACGCGTTGTCCTCGAAGTAGGTAGGCACGAGTCCGACATGGTCGGGCACAGCGCAGCGGTCGCACAGGCGTTGGAAGCTGCCGGAGCGCAAGTGTCGTATCGGATCTTCGACGGCGGCCACGACTGGTTGTGCTGGCGCAGTGTCCTTCTGGACTCCGTTGTCGAACTGATCGGCAGTCCCTGAAACTGGCCGGTACCGCTAGTTCAGTGCACCGCGAATGACGGCAGCCGTGCTGTCGAGAACTGCCCGATTGGGCGTGCGAGGTAGTGCACGCAGGCCGAAGCCGTCGCCGCGATTTCGCGGAATGACGTGCAGATGAACATGGAAGACTTCCTGCCCCGCAACAGCTCCGTCGGAGAGATGCAGATTCACTCCGTCGACCGGGAGAGGTCCGGTACGCATCGCTGCGGCGATCTTCTGTGCGACGGCAAAGATCCTGGCACCGTCGTCGGAATCGAGCGTGGACAATCCACTGGCGTGGCGCTTCGGCACGACCAGGAGATGGCCGGATGTGAACGGCCGAATATCCATGAAGGCAAGGACATTCGCGTCGTCGTAGACGACGCTGGCCTCGGCCTCACCGGCGATGATGGAACAGAAGATGCAGTTCATGCTCTTCGACCCTGTGCGCCTTTTCGGTAGTGGTGACTACCGAAAAGGCGCACGGGGGCGTAGCCCTTACAGAATCGGCGACGGCGCATACGCCGCAGCTTCGGGGTTGGCGTCGACAAGCTTCTGCACCTCGGCGACAACGGCGTCGACCTGAGCAGACGCGGCGCCGACAAAGGCCGCCTTGTCGGCCAGAGCCTCGTCGAGTGCGGCGCGGTCGAGCGGCAAACGATCGTCGGCGGCAAGGCGATCGAGCAGGTCGGGCTCCTTGCCTTCCTCACGCATCGCCAGCGCAACTGCGACGGCGTTCTCCTTGATCGCCTCGTGGGCGGTCTCGCGTCCGACGCCCGCGCGCACCGCTGCCATGAGAACGCGGGTCGTGGCGAGGAACGGCAGGTAGCGCGTCAGTTCCTTCTCGATGACGGCCGGGTACGCGCCCATCTCGATCAGCACGGTCAGGAAGGTCTCGAACATGCCGTCGATCGCGAAGAACGCGTCCGGGAGAGCGACGCGGCGCACGACGGAGCAGAAGACGTCGCCTTCGTTCCACTGTGCACCCGCAAGCTCGGCTGCCATGGAGCCGTAGCCGCGCAGGATCACCTGAAGTCCGTTGACTCGCTCGCACGAGCGGGTGTTCATCTTGTGCGGCATCGCCGAGCTGCCGACCTGGCCGGGCTGGAAGCCTTCGGTGACCAGCTCATGGCCGGCCATCAGGCGGATCGTGTGTGCAAACGACGACGGGCCCGCGCCGACCTGGACGAGCGCGGAGATGACGTCGTGGTCGAGGGAACGCGGGTACACCTGGCCGACGCTGGTCAGTACGTGGGCGAATCCGAGGTGCTCCGCGACCTTCGCTTCGAGCTGCTCGAGCTTGGCCGCATCGCCGTCGAGGAGGTCGAGCATGTCCTGAGCGGTACCCATCGGGCCCTTGATCCCACGCAGCGGGTAGCGATCGATCAGCTGACGCAGACGTGTCAGTGCAACGAGAAGCTCGTCGGCCGCGGAAGCGAAACGCTTGCCCAAGGTGGTGGCCTGAGCTGCGACGTTGTGCGAGCGGCCGGCCATCACGATGGACGAGTACTCGGCAGCGCGCTCACCCAGACGGGCGGCGACGGCGATGCCGTGGTTGTAGACGTGTTCGAGAGAACGCACGATCTGCAGCTGCTCGACGTTCTCGGTGAGGTCACGGCTGGTCATGCCCTTGTGGACCTGCTCGTGTCCGGCGAGTGCATTGAATTCCTCGATGCGTGCCTTCACGTCGTGGCGGGTGACCCGCTCGCGGTCCGCGATGGACGCCAGGTCGACGTCGTCGATGACGCGCTCGTAGTCGTCGATGGCGTCGGCCGGAATGTCGATGCCCAGCTCTGCCTGCGCACGCAACACCGCCACCCACAATTGACGCTCGAGCACGATCTTGTACTCGGGAGACCACAGAGCAACAAGCTCCGGGCTGGCGTATCGGTTGGCAAGGACATTCGGGATGCGGCTCACGAGGCCTCAGTCTAACGGTGGCCGAGCAGTGCTGTTACCCCCGACTAGACGACCGGCGGCGCCATCACGTCGATCGATTCCAAGAGCATTCCTCTGGCCAACCCGCGTGGATCCGGGTCGTACTCCCCGAGCGCCGTGATCATCGCGCCGTCGACCATCGCGACAAGACGGCGCAATTGCCCCTCGGGAGCCGTTCGGCCCGAGCGTCGAAGCGCATCGGTCAACAGGTCGTCGAGCTGGGCGCGTAGGCGCAACTGCACGTCACGAAGCGCGGGATGACGGGCACACGCCACAAATCGTTCGTAGCGCGAGATCAATCGTTCGCGGCTCTCCGGCCGCTTCTCTTCGTCTCCGAGCAGCAGCTCGACCAAAAGTTCGACGGTTGATTCCGCGCCCCGCCGACGTTGGGTCACCGCAGCCACTCTGGCGCGCATCGCTTCCATGTCGGCGTTGCCGTTGAGCTCGACGGCACACGCGATCAGATCGTCGAGTGAGTCGAAGTAATAGGTCGTCGAAGCCAGAGGAAGGTCGGCCCTGGTTGCCACCGCTCGGTGACGAACGGCGTCGAACCCGCCCTCCAGCAAAAGTTCAGCAGCGGACGCCACCAGAGCTTGGCGACGTCGTTCACCCTTGGGCGTAGCTGCAGAAGACACCACGACATCGTGCCAGCAGAGGGCACCTCCGCATGGCGAAACAGCTCGAAGACCCTGCTGTTTGTTACCCGAGCCACTTCTCGAGGCGGGTCAGCGCCTCCTGGATGTCGGCTGTCGCGCCCGCGAACGAAAGTCTGACCATCCGGTTTCCGTGGACGGTGTCGAAATCGATTCCGGGTGCCAACGCGACCCCGGTATCTGTCAGCAACCGGGCACACCACGTGGTAGCGCCCTCGTCGCCACACAGATGGCCGATATCCGCGTAGACGTAGAACGCACCGTCGGCGGGAGCCAGCTCGGTGATGCCCAGTTTCGGCAACCCGGTCAACAGCAGTTCACGATTGACGGCGTACCGCTGAACGTGCCCGTCCAACTCGACCTTCGCCTCGTCCGAGAACGCCTCGATGGCGGCGTACTGAGAGATCGCGGGCGGACACACCGTCATGTTCGACGCGAGTCGCTGCAGCGGGCGCCGCAAGTACGTCGGCACCAACATCCACCCGAGCCGCCAACCCGTCATCGAGAAGTACTTGGACACCGAGCCGATCACAACGGATTCGCGTGAGGTCTCCCAGGCACTCGACGTGTGCTGATCGCCGTATCCGATGCCGTGGTAGATCTCGTCCGAGATCAGAAGGGTGCCGTGCTGCTCGCACCACGTCGCCAACGCAGCGAGCTCCTCGGGCGAGATCACCGTGCCCGTCGGATTTGCCGGGCTGGCGATGATCAGACCGGCAGGCGGCGACGGCAAGGCCTCGAGCATGTCCACCGTCGGCTGGTATCGGGTTGCCGGCCCGCAGTCGAGTTCRACGACGTTGCAGCCGAGAGCGGCAAGGGTGTTGCGGTAGGCGGGATATCCGGGGCGAGCGACCACCACGGTGTCGCCCTCGTCGAACGCGGCCAGGAAAAGCAAGGTGAACGCCCCGGACGAACCTGTCGTCACCACCACGTCTTCGGCGTCGACGGCTATTCCCGATCGCTCGCTGTGGTAGCGCGCAATAGCTTCGCGTAGCGGCAGGATCCCGAAAGTCTCGGTATACCCGAGTAGTTCGGTGCCGAGGATCTCGCGCGTCGCACGCAGCACCGGTGCCGGCGCGGGGGTCGACGGTTGACCGGCAGCCAACGTCAGAACGTCACCGTGCGTCCGCTGACGTTCGGTCGCGGCCTTCCATACATCCATGACATGGAAGGTCTGGATATCTGATCGACGAGATTCTGAGCGCACACCCCGACGGTAGCCGAACCACACTTCCGTGAGAAACGACGACCATCCATTGTGACGATCCGACAGATTCAGGTGCTCAGCATGAGTCGATTCAACGAGACCTGGGCCACGTCCCTCGCGCAGCATTGATCAACGACATCCTTCGATCAAAAGGTGCATCAGATGAAAGCTCGCTCAGTGCCCACCGCGGCTCTGGTCACGATCGGCGTTCTCACGGTTGCCTCGTGCGGAAGCACCTCTGATCCTGGCGGCGGGACCTCCGGGGACTACGCCAAGGACGGGAGTTTCACGACGATCGTGAACACCGACCCCGGCAACCTTCATCCCCTGATCACCAACCTGACTGCCACGCAGGCAATCAACAGCTATACCAACGACTCGTTGTTGGCCATCGACCCCAAAACCCGTGCAGCGGGCTCGTATCTGGCCGAAAAATGGAGCGAGAACGGAACTTCGCTGAACTTCACCCTCAAAAAAGGGATCACGTGTGAAGACGGCACGACGTTCACTGCCCAGACAGCCGCGAACAACATCAACTGGGTCGTCGACAAGACGAACGGCTCGCCGTGGCTGGGAGCGTCGGTACCCGAAACTGCAGTAGCAACCGCCGATGGCGACGAGCTCACGATCAAGACGGCGGAACCTGCGCCCTTCCTGCTCGAGCGCATCGGTGCTCTCAAACTGGCATGCCAGGCAGCACTCGACGACCCCGCCAGTGTTCGCGGCAGCAGCAACGGAACCGGCCTGTTCAAGATCACCGAAGTAGTGGCAAACGATCACGTGACGCTCGAACGCCGCGACGGATACAACTGGGGACCGAACGGCGAAACCACATCGGACACCCTCGGAGTGCCCAAGGCCGTCACGATCAAGATCGTGACCGACGCGGCGACGACGGCGAACCTGGTCCTCACCGGAACGGTGAACGCAGCACCGGTGGCCGGTGCGGATATCGAACGTGTGGAAGCGTCCGGCCTGGAATCGATGACGTCGAACACCTTGAGCGGGCAGTTCATCTTCAACCACACTGCTCTTCCCACCAAGGACGAAGCGGTGCGCAGCGCGCTCGTGCAGGCAATCGATCTCGACGACTACACGGACATCAACACCGGTGGCAAGGGTTCGCGCGCTACGGCATTGGCCGTTGTCGATCCGCGGGCATGTGACTACGACAGTGTCACCGGTGTAGTTCCGAAGTTCGACATGGCCGCGGCGAAGAAGACCCTCGCCGACGCCGGCTGGAAGCCCGGATCCGACGGCGTTCTGACCAAGGACGGTCAATCGCTGCAATTGACGGTCATCTTTGCCAACTACCGCGATACCACTTCTGCAGCAGCAGAATACGCGATGAAGCAGTGGCAGGAACTCGGCGCGAAGGTAGAGCTTCGCGGTGGTGACAACAATTTCATCATCTCCAATACGTTCGCGGCAAAGGACCTGACATCCTGGTCGATCTCGATCGGTCTGACCGTCCAGAGTGACACTCCCAGCATCTTCGTTCCGTACTTCTCCGGCCCGACCCCGCCGGCGGGCGTCAACTTCGCATCGATCGACAATCCCGAGTACACCGAACTGGCTGCGAAGGCATCGGTTCTGCCCGGGCAGGAATCCTGCTCGGTGTGGAAGGAAGCGGAACAGGCGCTGTTCACCTCTTCTGACGTCGTTCCGGTATCCACATCGCCGAACTTCATGTTCTTCAACGGTGCGACGTCCCTGTACGCGCCGATTGGTGGAACCCTGGCGGGCCCAGGCATCCGAGTTCTGAAATAAGCCGGAAGACAAAGCTTTACGTCTGCATCTATTTCTCCGATTCGAAGGATCTACATGACTGACCGTCCATTTGTTCTCGACGACCTCCACCGCGTGGTCACACCCACTGAAACCGCAATCTCGCCCGACGGCACCGTGGTCGTCTTCGTTCGCTCGGAAATTGTTGCCGGAAAGGCAACTACATCGCTCTGGGCAGTGTCCCGCGATTCCCAGGCTCGCCGCCTCACTGCGGGGCCCGCCGATTCGGCACCTCGGTTCTCTCCGGACGGAACCTCGATTGCCTTCCTCCGCAAGGTCGGCGACTCCGCGCAGCTGCACCTGATCCCGCTCGCCGGCGGCGAGGCCGAAACCCTCACCACAGCAGCATCACTCCCCCTCGGTGCCGGCGCACCGGTCTGGAGCCCGGACGGAAAAGCCATTGCATTCGCCGCTGTGATCTCACGTTCGGACTCCACCGATCCGAATGCGCCCATCGTCACCGACCGACTCGGATACAAGGTGGACGGCGCCGGTTGGCTCGGCACCTTCCGTCGCCACCTGCACACCGTCGATCTGGAGACGAAGGCAGTACGACGCCTCACCGACGGTGATTGGAATGCGGACGTACCGTCCTGGTCGCCCGACGGCACGGCTCTTGCCTTCACCGCGAATCTCGAACCGGACAGCGATCTGAACCTCACGTTCAGCGCTTACCGAATCCTCGTCGACGATCTGTCAGTTCCGCCGCAGCGACTCGGTCACGCCACCGGGGTGCAGGGCTCCACACTGTGGCACCCGCAAGGAGATTCGGTCGTCGCCATCGGCACCCCCGAGGTCCGTGTCGGAACTGCCGACCTGATCCGTCTGTCCGTCCCCGGCCCAACTGAGACACCGGTCGACGTCACCCTCACAGCTCATCTCGATCGCAACGTGATGCCCGGCGCGCCCGGTTACCCCGGTGGCACACCGGCACTGTCGAATACTCGCGACGAAATCGTGTTCTGCCTCCGCGATCGCGGATGGACGCATCTGTATGCAGCCGACATCGAAACCGGCACCTCTCGCTCCCTCGTCGCCAATCCCAACGAGGTTGTCTCGGCGCTCTCCGTTGCCCGTGACGCCCGCGTCGCCTCCGTCATCGTCACCACACAGCAGTCCTTCGGCGAGGTCGCACTCGTCGATCTCGACAGCGGCGCTGTCACCACGCTGACAAAATTCACCGCAGAAGCACTCCCCGAGGTGACCCTGTTTGCCGCCGAGGAGCGCGAATTCACCATCTCCGACGGCCGTACCGTGCATGGCTGGTTGCTGTCCGCTCCCGAAACTGATGGCGCTGCACCCCTTCTGCTCGACATTCACGGCGGACCGCACAACGCGTGGACCGGCGTTGCCGATACCTATCACCCCGCCCACCAGGTTCTCGCAGCGCAGGGCTGGCGCATCCTGACCCTCAATCCACGTGGATCGGACGGGTACGGCGCAGACTTCATGTACGCCGTCAACGGCGCCTGGGGTACCTCGGACCAAGCCGACTTCCTCGAGCCGATCGACGCACTTGTCGCCGAGGGACTTGTCGACGGGGACCGCCTGGCGATCACCGGGTACAGCTACGGCGGATACAGCACCTGCCACCTCACCTCGCAGACCGATCGCTTTGCCGCGGCGGTGGCCGGTGGGCTGATCTGCGATTTCAACGCCATGGCCGGAGTCTGCGATTTCGGTCCGCACCTCGCGTCGCTCGCCACGGGCACCACTGTTCCCGAGAACTCCGCGGGGCTCCTGGCAGCCTCACCGCTCGCCGCCGTGAAGAACGTGGTGACTCCGACGCTGATTCTGCACGGAAAGTCGGACGAGCGGTGCCCGCTGGGTCAGGCCGAGGCCTGGTTCGCCGCACTTCGCCAGCTGCATGTACCCACCCGACTGGTGGCGTATCCCGGTGCAAGCCACGGTTTCCTCGTCAACGGCTCGATCTCGCACCGAATCGACTACAGCACACGGCTCATCGAGTGGGTCAAGCGATACACCTCCGCGAAGCTGCCCAAGACCGGCCTGGCCAACGCATCTGCCGGCGCCGACGCGTGGAAGCGCTCACTGGACGTACTGTGTGAGCGTTACGGCGTCACCGGTGCTCAATTCGGTATTCTCACACTCGATTCCAGCGGCAAGGAAATCACCCGTACGACGGTGGCTTCCGGCGTGATCAATGCAGACACCGGGGTCGAGGTATCCACCGACTCCCTGTTCCAGATCGGATCCATCACCAAGGTATGGACCGCGATGCTGGTCATGCAGCTGGTCGACGAAGGCTTGCTCGACCTGGACGCGACCGTCCGGTCGATCCTGCCCGACTTCGCACTGCAGGACGAGGAAACAGCCGCCCGCATCACGGTTCGCGCACTTCTGAACCATCGCAACGGAATCGACGGTGACCTCTTCATCGACAAGGGTCGCGGAGACGACGTCGTCGAACGCTACGTCGAGGGCCTGCGTGACTTCCGTCAGGTTCATCCACTCGAGGACGGCTTCGCGTACTCGAATTCCGCGTACGTCCTTGCAGCTCGTATCGTCGAGGTTCTTCGCGGCGGTATCTGGGACGACATCCTCAAGGAGCGGATCATCGATCCACTCGGCCTCGCGCACACACTCACGTTGACCGGAGATACTCCGAGATACTCTGTGGCAGCGGGCCATACAGGGAACTCCGTCGTGATGCCCGTCTGGCCGATCACGCGCTCGATGGGGCCGGCCGGCTGCATCACTGCCAGCATCGGAGATCTGCTCACGTTCGCGGAACTCGGCCTTCTCGAAGGTCAGAGCGTCGACGGTGTGCGGATCGTGTCGGAAAAATCAGCCGCCGCGATGCGTACACCCGAAATCGATATCAGCGAACTGTTCCCGGACAAGTCGGGCTGGGGTCTGGGTTGGTTCCACGAAACCTGGTCGGGCGAAGAAATTTTCGGCCACGACGGCAGCACCATCGGGCAGCACGCATATCTGCGCATCTTCCCCCGCCACAATGTCGCGATCGCGCTGCTGACCAGCGGCGGCAAAGCAGACGGCCTCTATCGTGATCTCTTCACCGAAGCCGCGGCCGCATTGGTCGGACTCGAACCTCCGCAAGCCCTCGCCCCGAACCCCGCGAGTGTGGAGTCGATTCCGGATTCGGTTCTGGGTAAGTACAGCTCGGGCGGAATAGCAATCGAGTTCCGTCGTGGAGAGTCCGCTGACGAGGCTGTGATCACCGTCATCGGTGACGTCATCCCGAATCCCGAGGAAGACGAAACAGCTCCGAAGAAGCCTGCAGCGGTGGCCACTCTCGTACCGTCGCAGATCCCGGGGACCTGGACCACCCGTCAACCCGGGGCTGCCGGTTGGACGACGGTACGGCCGCACCGCGACGGCGTGTACGTCGGATTCCGCTTCCTACCACGGGTTAACGCGTGACGACGACCGATACACATACGATGACGGAAACACCGAACGCCGAAACACAGAACGCCAGCGAACTCGAGGAATCAAAGATGCAAGAACAGCTTCAGGAACTCGTCGACCAGTGGAGGGTCGAGGCAAACATCCCCGGCGTCTCGGTCGGTATCGTGCACGGCGACAAGGACATCGTCGTCACCAGCGGCATCGAGAGCGTCGAAACCCAGCTCCCGGTCACCGACAAGACGATGTTCATGATCGGTTCCACCACAAAGGTTTTTGCTGCAACAGCCGCGATGGCACTCGTCGAGGACGGCCTACTCGATCTCGACACCCCACTGGTCGAGTACGTCCCCGAACTGATCCTCGCCGACGACGAAGCCACCCGCACAGTCACGATGCGTCATCTTCTGACGCACACCGGCGGATTCACCGGCGACGCCAGCCTCTCGGCAGGCTGGGGTGAAGACGCGCTGGGTCGATCGATTTCACGGCTGAAGGAACTACGACAGGAATTTCCCGTCGGAGAGGTCTTCTCCTACAGCAACTCCGGATTCGTTCTCGCCGGATACGTCGTAGCCAAGATCAGTGGACTGACCTTCGAAGAGCTGGTCAAGCAGCGCGTTCTGGACCCACTCGAAATGAAGAACTCGGCGTTCCTGCCCTGGGACGTGATGACCCACCGGTTTGCACTCGGCCACTACATCCGCGAGGGTGAGCCGTTCGTGTCCAACGAGACCGGACTGGACCGCGGTATGACGCCCTGCGGTGGAATGTGGTCCTCGGTGCGCGATCAGCTCGTCTGGGCACGCTACGCACTGTCGGGCGAACACCCGGGTGAGGGACAGCCGCTCGACGAGTCCACCCGGTTGCTGATGCAGAAGCCGCAACGTCCCGCCGCGATGATGTTCGAGGAAGTCGGCATCGGCTGGCTGCTGACTCGATACGGAACCACCCAGGTAGTGCGGCACGGCGGAAACGTCAGCAACCTCCAGGTCTCCGAGTTCTTGACCGTGCCTGAGAAGAACTTCGCCGTCACCGTGCTGACCAACGCACTCGGCGGCGGAATCGGCAAGAAGATCGTCGACTGGTGCATGGCCAACCTCGCAGAGTTGCCCGCGCCGGCATCTCTTGACGTGGTCGAGCCCGAACCCTCTGCCGTCGACGCCGTCCTGGGCAAGTACCAGGCCGGCAACCTGACCATGACCGTCGCCCCCGGTGACGAGGGAATCGGCGTCCGCATGGGCAGCGCGCAGGACCTCGGCGAATACGAGGACATCGTCTGGCCACCGGCGATCCCGATCGCCTTCGTCAACGATCTCGACTTCGCTGCTCGCGCCGACACCACGCGGACGCTGGGGCGCTTCGTCACCGATGACACCGGACGCGCCGTGATGCTCGAATTCGGCGGCCGAACCGCCAAGCGAGTGGCTTGATCCTCTAGACGGGTGACGCGGTCCGATTACGAGGCCGCGTCGCCCGTCTTTGTATACGCACAGCCGCGAAGGTACAGACTGGACGCCATGAACGTCATCGGCGAGTCGATTCTGCACCCGTCCCGGTGGAGCGTGCGCGCCCGGACGACCGTGGCATCTACCCTCGTGATCGCCTTCTGCTTGGTGATCGCCGGGCTTGCACTGGTTTTCGTACTGGCGAACTCCCTGCACCTGTCCGCACTGAACAGCTCCGAGGCCCGTGCCACACAGTTGGTCCAGCAACTCACCGGGAAGAGCCCAGCCGATCTCGACCCTTCGCTTCTGTCCACCGACAGCCAGATCGGAATCGTGCAGATCGTCGACGCCGATCACCGAATAGTCGCCCAATCGCCTGGAACTGACAGCGACCTACTGTCCGAACGCATTCTCGGCCCTGACGAATCGGACACCTATGGAAGGGTCAAGAAGTCCGACGACGAGGACTACTGGCTGATCGGACAAGGCGCTCAGACGCCGGCCGGACCGGTCACCGTCTTCGTCGGCGCCGACCGTGAACCGGTTGAAACCGTGGTGACCACCGTTGCCGTTCTGCTCGCCATCGCCGGGCCCCTGGTTCTTGGACTGGCCGCGTTTGCCACTTACCGCCTGGTGGGTTCGGCTCTCGCTCCCGTGGAACGCATCCGCGCTCGGGTTGCCTCGATTTCGAGTGGCCGTCAAGGTGAACGAGTGCCCGTCCCGTCCGGGAACGACGAGATAGCCCGACTGGCAACAACAATGAACGACATGCTGGCGCGCCTCGACGAAGGCGCACTTGCTCAACAACGATTCGTCAGCGACGCCTCCCACGAATTACGTAGTCCACTGTCCACGATCACGACGGCTCTCGAACTGGCACACCGACGCCCGGATCTCCTCGACGACGCACTGATCGAAGACGCGCTACTTCCCGAGGCGCGACGGATGCGGCAGTTGATCGAGGATCTGTTGATTCTCGCGCGCTCGGACGAAAGCGAACTCGAATCCATCGGTACCGTCGTCGACGTCGACCTCGACGACATTCTGTTCGCCGAGCAGAAGCGGATCGACGGTATCTCCGAGATCGCGGTCACCGCCACCGTTGCTCCGGTTCGCGTGTCCGGAGACCCGAGGGCGTTGGCGCGCATGGTGCGAAACCTGGTCGACAACGCAGTACGGCACGCCGAGACCCTCGTGCATCTCGAGTGTTCCGAAGCCGGCCACGAAGCCCATATCGTGATCGAGGACGACGGGCCCGGAATCCCTGCAGCAGAACGCGAACGAATCTTCGGACGCTTCGTCCGCCTAGACCAGCCGCGGTCGAGGCAGGGAGGTGGCTCCGGACTCGGACTCGCCATCGCGTCGGAAATCGTTGCGGCGCATCACGGAACCATTTCCGTCAGCGAGAGGGTAGGCGGTGGAAGTCGATTCGAGGTGACAATTCCGCTACCGACCGATTGAAGATCAGGCAGTGCCGACAAAGCGGTACCCGATGCCTCGAATGGTTTCGATGCTGTGGGTTCCGAACGGGAGGTCGACCTTCTTACGTAGGTAACCGATGTAGACCTCGACGATGTTCTCGTCACCTTCGTAGTTGGTGTCCCAGACCGAGCGAACGATCTCGGTCTTCGTGACCACAACTCCGTTGTTGCGCATCAGGAACTCGAGAACGCTGTACTCACGTGGCGTCAGCGTCAATTCGATTCCCGCTCTGATCACCTGATGTTTGGCGGGGTCGAGGGACAGGTCTCCCACGGTGAGTATCGATGGACGCTGGGGAGCGCCCCGCCGCACCAGTGCGCGAAGCCGCGCGAGGAATACTACAAACGAGAAGGGCTTGACCAGGTAGTCGTCGGCACCGAGATCGAAAGCATCAGCGAGGTCGTATTCGCCGTCCTTCGCCGAGAGCATGAGGATCGGCGTCCACACCTCCCGGGCGCGTAGGTCCCGCACGATGTCGTATCCGTGTTTGCCCGGCAACATGATGTCGAGAACGATCACGTCGAATTCGTCGCTGCAGGCAGTCGCGAATCCGTCGTCCCCGTTGAGTTCCACGGCGGTCACGAATCCCTCGGCTACCAATCCCCGCCGGATCGTCTCGGCCAGGCGTACTTCGTCTTCGACAACCAGTACTCGCACCACCGGCCCCGTTTCGTCGACACGCAGTTGTTCGGATGCACCCAGTAGAGCAGACGGTGGGCCCATGACCGAGTTACGTTCAGCGTTTCTTCAGCTTCTGATCGTCACACTGCATTCATGCCAGCAACTGTGTCGACCGTGCGAAACGTGGTCACCGAAGTCTTGACCGAGAGCACCACCGCAGAAATTGCGGTTGCCGCAATCGTGGTGGCAGCCGCGCTGTTCGCATTCGGTTCGATCTACCGGGCCTCCAGCGTTCGGTCAACAGCGCTCCGCGCGTCCGGGCTCGCCCTCGCCCTGGTGACGCTCTCGATCCAGGTATATCGAAACGGGTGGTTGACGAGCTTCGACGGGCCGGTGACCGACTGGATGGTCGATCATCGGAGCGGCGCCCTCAACCAGATCGCGGTCGCCGTCACAGATCTCGGTAGCCCGGTCGCCACCGCGCTGCTCGGGATCACCTGCGGAGTGCTCATATCGTGGCGAGCGCGTTCGGTTGTTCCGGGCTTGATCGTGATCGGAACCGTTGGCGGTGCGGCAGTCGCCAGTACGGTAATCAAAGCGCTCGTCGGTCGCGAACGTCCGCCGACCAACATCCAGGTTCTTCTCGAGACCGGCCACTCGTTCCCGTCCGGTCACGTCACCGGCACAGCAGCGCTGTTCGGCATTGCGGTTCTCGTTGTGAGCGTCGACCGAACACCGTCCGTCAAACGCCTTCTGATGCTGCTCGCCGTGACGGTCACCGTTGTCGTCGCGCTCACTCGCCTCTACTTGGGAGCTCACTGGCTCACCGACGTCGTTGCCGGAGCTGTTCTCGCAACGCTTGCCGTCACTGTGGGTGGCGCTGTCTTCCGGTTCGTCGGCACGCACAACCAGTCCGAATCAACTACTGCTGCAGTGCGCTCTGCAGAACCTTCAGCACTTCACGAGCCGCAGTCGGCCCGGTATTGAGGTAGAAGACGTCGTCGTCGACAGCAACGGCATGGTTGGCAATCACTCCACGTAACTGCGCCCACAACGGCGCGTTGGTCAACGTCGCCGGGTCCCCGCCTTGCACTCCGTAGAAGATCCAATCAGCGTCCGCCACGTTCAGCTCTTCCTCACTGATGTCTCGGGAGGTGTCGTCGAATTGCTGCGACTCCGGACGCGTCAGGCCGGCATCCTGGGCGATACTTCCGGTGAACGAAGGAATACCGAAGATGCGCAAGCGATTTCCGTTCTGGCGGGTGAACGACACTGTCGGCGGCGACGAAAGGGACGCACCCAAGGCCGCGGCGTCGGCGTTGAACGTATCCAGCAGTGCCGTCGCCTGCTGCGTCTTACCTACCCCGTCGGCAACCAGCAGGAAGTCCTGCTTCCAGTTGACGCCGGTCCCCTGCGTTGCCACGGTGGGCGCAATTGCCGAAAGCTGGTCGTACAGCGAATCAGCATCCTTCCCTGCAACATTCATCAAGATCAGGTCAGGATCGAGCTTGACGATCGCTTCGAAGTTCGGTGTGAAGCGCCCACCTGCATCGACGACATCACCTAGCTGGGTGCGGAATTCGGGGTATGCGGCCAACAGGTACGGCGGCACCAGGTCCGCACCGTCACCACGAGTCGAAGCCGCAGGAACGACGCCGAGAGATAAAAGCGCATCTGCTTGCCCGGTCGAAATGACGACAACCTTTTCGGGCTGCGATTCGATCGTGGTGTCACCTTTGAAGTGTGAAACGGTACGAGGGAATTCGCCGTCCGACTTTCCGCTCCCCATTCCAGCCGGGACTTCTCGCGGAGCGACAAACGCAGAGTCCGCCGGAGTCGACGCACTGATGTCAGTGTCTGTGGGCGAGGCGTCGCTCGAGCAGCCACTGAGAGCTGCCACCAATGTCAGTGCGCCGATCAGCATTACACTGCGTGACTTCTGTCCAAAATTCATGATCGTGTCCCGTACGTCGTGAAGCATGACAGCTTCATCTACCGTCATGGTTAGGTGACCCTACCCTTTGAGGAACTGTAAACTATATCTGTGTCAGATACAGTTTTGGGGCGTGGATCACACGAGATCGATCGCTACTCTGATCGCGTGCCCACTGCGGAAGAACCATCGAGATCACTCATCGCTGCGGCGTTCGAATTGCGTCGAGCGCTGCGTGAATACATGGATACGTCGGGTACCGACGCGACTTTGCCAGAGGCACAATCCGAGGTACTTCACGATGTCGCGCACCATCCCGGCACTCGCATCGGGGCCGTGGCCGATCGCCTCTCCAGACGCCCGAACACCGTCAGCACGCTGGTGCGCATCCTCTCCGACAAGGACCTGATCGAGCGGCGACCCGATCCCACAGACGGCCGGGTGAGCACGCTTTTCGTGAAGGACGAGCGAAGCGCGCGCCGGGACCGTCGGTCCGAACTACGCATCGGCGTCCTGGCCCAAGAACTGACAGCCCTCGACGAAGGTGACCTCGACACATTGACCACTGCCATCGGCATCCTCGACCGAGTCAATCGATCACTGCGAGTTCACGCACCGCGATGATGCCACTCAGGTGACTTTCCCACTCTTCTCGTAGACGTCGGCAAAACGCCTCATCTGCTCCGTGATGCCCGTCAGGCTGTACCCCGTACGCAGTTCTACCGAGGCAACCTGGCCCGAAACCACAGCCGGAAGCCTGGTGAACGTCGGCGAATTGAGCTCCGGTGCGTCAAACCACGTCGGCGGAATCAGGAGGAGATCGGCCGGAAAGACGCCCGGCTCTTCCCAACTCGCTGATGCCCAGAAACCGTCCTCGCTGTCCAGCTTCGCGAATTCGACGCCCATCGTTTCGAGAATACTTCCGAGCGGAGTCCATCCCGGCACCGCATAGTCAAGGCTCGACTCCAACGGAATCACGTATGCAACAGAGATATTCGTTCGCGATGTGGCCAATTCACGCACCCGGTCACCGAGCGCACTCAACTCTTCCCGTTTTGCCGCGTAGACCGGCGAGGTGTCGGTGCCGCCGATACCCTGGACCAACGAACTGAAGCTGTCCAACGCTGCTTGCGCCCCGTCGGTGATCTTGACACCTGCAATGGGAGCAACCTCTTCGACGCGAGCGATATCGTCGCCCCAGATGCTGCCGAAGTTTCCGCCGTTGTACGAACTCCAGATGTCGATGACCAGATCCGGGTCCACTGCCAGGAGTTTCTCGGCACTGATATCTGTGTCGGTCTCGCTGACATGGGCAATTCCACTGAAGTCGAATGCACTCAACGTTGATTCGTCCAGCCTGGAAAAGCCGATGATGCCGACCGGCACGACGCCGTATTCGAGTAGCACCGGCGCGGTGTCCGCCGTCGCCACAATGCGTTCGGGGATCTTGTCGAGTGAAATCTGCTGACCACGCGCATCGACATACGTCCACGCATCACCGTCGGACTTCGCGTCGGTCGTCGAGGTGCCACATGCTGCCAGCACCGTCGAAAGTGCCACTGCCACAGCCATGAAGATGGCCCTGCTACCGCGTTTCGAACGCGTCGCAACAAAATCGATCACTTCTGCCCCATGCTGTCGAGCGAGTTTCGGGAAACTCCCGAACCCGGAAAGTAAAGTAAGCCTCGCCTACATGGCTAACGGTAGAGCGGATCAGGGGATGACGCAATCGCGGAGTTTTGTCAAAGAATGTCGAAATCGGATCAACGATCCGCGTTCTTTCGAAATGCCATCGGCGTGACACCGGTGGACTGTTTGAAAGCGGCGACGAAACTACTGGGCGTCGAGTATCCGATCTGCTCTGCCACGTCGGCGACCGCAACACCTTGGCCGAGTAGGGACATCGCCACGTTCATCCGAAGCAGCACTCGCCACTGGCCGAAACTCACGCCGGTGTCCACCTTGAACCGACGAGCCAAAGTGCTGGTGCTGACGCCGATCTCGTTCGCCCAGTCTCCGAAACTGCGTGGGTCCTCCGGATGAGACAACAGGTCGCGTGCAATCCGCCCGACCGGGCCCGAATCGGGGATCTTCATCGCTCCGCGCTCGTCGCCGGGAGCGACGAGGTCGAAGAACACTCGCTCGGCGCGGCGCCTCGCGTCGTCCGACATCTCGCGAGCACTCAGATGCAGAAACAACTCGTAGAGTAGCGGCGTGCCGTGTACCGCAACCGGGTGATCACCGAGCGAAGGCCCCTGCCCTACAGCGCAATACACCGTCAGGAACTGCGCACCCGCGGCAACGCGCACCGAGTGTCGATGCAGTGCCGGTATCCACAGCCCTCGTCCCGGCAACAACGTCCACATCTGGGCGCCCGAGCGAACAACCACAATGCCGGAACGCGGGAACAGAATCTCGTTCGATCGGTGCGCGTGGGTTTCCCATGTCACCGGTTGATCAGCACTCGACGCACCACCCCACAGAACCAAATCTTCGGGCTCGTCGTCTAATTCGTGTTCGGATACCACCAGCTCGTCGCTCGACGGCACGCCCCACCGGAGCCAATCACCGTCGACCTCGGATTTTGTCCGCCTCACGTCTACATCCCTGGATCGACCGTCGTCTGTCCAGGTGACTGTAACCGCTACCCACGCAGAGCAGGTGCGGCAGGAAGTTGATCCCACCGCACCTGACCCCGAGTCGCCGCTCTAGTTCATGTCGTTCGCAATGATGTTCTCGATATTCCGTTCGGCCAGAGCGGTGATGGTGACAAACGGATTGACTCCGACATTGCCCGGAACGAGGGATCCGTCCATGACGTACAGTCCCGGGTACTCCGGCAGACGACCGTAGCCGTCGGTCGCCTTGCCAAGCACACAACCGCCGAGGGGGTGGTACGTCAACTGGTCGCCCCACGTCTGGACCGGACCGAAGAGGTCGGTCCGGTAGATCGTGCCTTCCTTCTTGTTGATCTTGTCGAAGAGTTTCTTCGCCATGTCGATCGACGGCTGGTTCTGCGAGCGCTGCCAATTCAAACCGACTTTGCCTGTTGCCGAGTTGAATTGGAACTGAGCACGTTGCGGATTCTTGGCAATCGCCAAGTACAGGCTGACCCACAGTTCGGTACCGGCTGGGAAGGGCGCGATTTCCGCGAACACAGGAGCAGATGCGTCGGCCCAGTTGTCGATACCCATCACGGGGATCGCCGACTGCTTCGCGCCGGTGGCGTCCCACATGTGATTGGCGCGACCCACCATCACGTTGCCGTTGTGCCCCCATTCCTGCCCAACCGCACCTGGCAAATTCGCCAGCTGCCCTTGTGCTTTCATCGCGACCAGGAGCTTACTGGTACCGATACTGCCGGCCGCGAAGAAGACCTTGTCCGCGGTCACCGTCTTGGTGCCGACGGTGTTGCCCTGCTCGTTGATCTGGTTCATCACCACTTGATATCCACCACCGGTCGCGGCCGGCGCAACCGAGGTCACGACGTGCAGCGCCGAGATCGTGAGCTTGCCGGTGGCGGATGCCGCAGCGAGGTACGTCTTGTCCAGAGACTTCTTTCCCGCGTTGTTGCCGTAGATGACCTCACTCACCAGGGCAGACTTGGTGACCTGACCCGCAGCTTCCTGCTTCATGTAGTTGAAGTCGTAAACATTCGGCACGAATGTTGTTGTGTAACCGGATCTCTCAGCGGTCTTTCGGCCGGTTCGTGCAAACTTGTAGTACTCGGTCGACTCGAACCAGGCCGGGTCGATGTTGTTGACTCCGAGCGCAGCGTTGGCCCGCGGGAAGTACGTCGAGTACATCTCGTTGGAATCGACCCCGGGCAGGATCTCTTCGAAGTAGTTGCGCTTGGGTGTGACGGCCATGCCGCCGTTGACCAGCGACCCGCCGCCGACCCCTCGGCCTTGGTAGACCTTGATCCCGCCGAAGTCCTCGGCGTCGAGAACGCCGACGTAGCGGCTGATGTTCTTGTCCACCGAGCCGCCGGAGAAGTGTGAAACCGGTTGAACTGTACGGTCTCTGAGCCAGAAGGAACGTCCGTCCGGTGAGAGCATCGGGCAGAAGACCTTGCCGTCGGACCCCGGTGTGGTCCACGACTTCCCCATCTCGACCATGTGTGTGTCGATGCCGGCCTGCGTCAGCCGAAGAGCCGCAACGGCTCCGCCGTATCCGCTGCCGATCACGAGCGCAGGGACACGGTCTCCGTCGCTCAATGCTCGCCTGGGCGCAGCGGCGGCCGTAGTCCACGAGGACGAGAGCGCAGCGGCGCCCACAGCTAATCCTGTTGCTGCCAAGAAGTTTCTACGCGAGAGCGTGGAATTGGTACGTGCGTGCCGTTCGTTGGATCCAGCGCGAATGCTCAAGTGTGCCCTTCTCTTTCCGTGACCCCCGCGCTGAGATATACCGGGAGAAACCGAACGAGAAGTCCATACTCGTGGGTAACTTCGAGGAACCGTTGATTTTCCATGAAAAGGGCCGATGAACAGAAAGTTCACCGGCCCTCCGAAAGAACGAGTCAGGGAAGAGAGATGCGCCCCTCGACGGCGCCGAGTCCGATGTCCGTGCGGAAATGACCGCCGGGAAGCTTGACGTCGGCGATCTTTGCGTAGGCGTCGTCACGCGCTTCGGTCAGATCCTTGCCCACTCCGACAACACTCAGCACACGCCCGCCGGCCGAGACGACGGCTCCGTCTTCACGCTTTTTGGTACCGGCATGCAGGACTCCGTCGGCGTCGGCTCCGGTGATCACGTCGCCGGTGCGGGGGGTCGCCGGGTAGTTCTCGGCAGCAATCACGACCGTGACAGCGGAACCGTCGCGCCACTGCAACGGACCGACCGAATCGAGTGTTCCGTTCGATGCCGCATTGAGTAGACCGCCCAGCGGCGTTTCGAGGAGAGCAAGCACGGCCTGAGTTTCGGGGTCACCGAATCGGCAGTTGAATTCGACGACGGCCGGGCCGTCGACACCGATCGCGAGACCGGCGTAGAGAAGGCCGGAGAAACTGCTACCGCGTGCGACCAACTCGGCAGCGACGGGCTTGACGACGTCGTCGACGATCTGCGTGACCATCTCGTCGGGCAGCCACGGCAAGGGTGTGTACGCGCCCATGCCGCCGGTGTTGGGTCCGGAGTCTCCGTCGCCGACGCGCTTGTGGTCCTGAGCCGGGAGCAGTGGGATCACAGTTTCACCGTCGACGAGGCAGAAGAGCGAAACTTCGGGACCGTCGAGGAAGGATTCGAGAAGAACCGGGTGCCCGGTCTCGAGCAGTTCAGCGGCATGATCGCGCGCGGCGAGACGATCCGTCGTGACGACTACGCCCTTGCCCGCGGCCAGCCCGTCATCCTTGACCACCCAGTTGGGACCGAAGCGGTCGAGTGCTTCGTCGAGCTTGGCCGGATTGTCGACGATCTCGCTGTGAGCGGTCTTGACGCCGGCGACAGCCATCACGTCCTTGGCGAAAGCCTTCGATCCCTCGATGCGGGCGGCGTCGGCCGAAGGCCCGAAGCAGGCGATACCTGCTGCGCGCACCGCGTCTGCGACGCCGAGGACCAGCGGAACCTCGGGTCCGATGACGACGAGGTCGGCTTCGACCTTCTGGGCCAGCGCGGTAACCGCGTCACCAGAGGCGACGTCGACGGGGTGCTGCTCGGCGATTTTTGCGATCCCGGCATTGCCAGGCGCGCAGATCAGGGCCGTGACACCTGGATCGCGAGCAAGAGAGAGAAGGAGGGCATGTTCACGGGCTCCGGAGCCGATTACTAGTACGCGCACGGGGAACAGACTACGGCCTGCGATAACAGCGCTCTCGGAGTGCCACTGACGGGGCCAAGGTCCCAGCGTTCGACCTTTGTGCGAAATATCCGTTTCGAGATGAGATCATATGAATACCTGAATAGGTGAACAGATGTTTTCGGACACCTGTCCACCAAGGAAAGGACACCCGTGAAACTCCATAAACCAGGCGTTCTGACGCTCACCGCAACCGCCGCAATCGGCGCACTTCTGATCACGTCGTGCAGTAGCCCGACTGGTACCGACTCCTCGGGCAACAACGACGGCCTGGTCTTGGCCGACGGCTACGAACTGGGCGGCTACAACCCGGTCGCAGGGTTCGGCGCTGCCGGTGAGGCCAAGATGTACGACGGTCTCGTCCGGCTCACCGGAGGCACCGGTATGCCGGGATTCGAGCCGTCTCTGGCCGCGGAGATGCCCACTGCCAACGCCGACGCGACAGTCTGGACGGTCAAACTCCGCGACGGCGTCACCTTCTCCGACGGATCGACCTTCGACGCCGCCGACGTGGTTGCCACGTACAAGGCGATCCTCGATCCCGCTTCCGCCTCCGAAGCGCGGTCGTCGTACGACATGATCAGCGACGTCGTGGCCGTCGACGACAGCACAGTCGAGTTCCGCCTCGCCTACTCGTATGCCCCACTGCTGACGAAGATGCTGATCGGCATGGTTCCATCGGAGTCCCTCGCGACACCCGGGCTTGCCGCCGAATCGCCGTTGAACACCGCACCGGTTGGTACGGGTCCGTACACACTCGTCGACCTCTCACCGGATCGAGCGGTCTTCGAGGCGAACGAGAACTACTGGGACGGTGCGCCGGAGATCAAGAAGCTCACTCTCCTCTATGTTCCTGACGACAACACCCGCGCCCAACGTATGGCGTCCGGCGAGATCGACGGAACCAATCTCCCTCCACTGCTTGCCAATACGTTCTCAGGCAAGGACAACATGTCCGTGACGGCCCATCAGTCAGCAGACTGGCGCGGGCTCTCACTCCCGACGAACAATCCCGTGGCAGGCGACAAAGCCGTGCGGATGGCGCTCAACCTCGCCGCCAATCGCCAGTCGATGATCGACAACGTCCTTGGCGGACACGGCCGCGTCGCCGCCACTCCGATCCCCGAGGTCTACGGCGATTCGTACAACCCGAACGCAACCTTCGCCTACGACCCGACCCAGGCCGAGCGAATACTCACCGAAGCGGGCTGGATCGAAGGTGCCGACGGAATCCGTTCGAAAGACGGTCAGCGGGCACAGTTCACGATCATGTACAACTCCGTCGACACCGTTCGACGCGATCTCGCTCAGGCATTTGCCTCCGACGCTCTCGCTGTCGGCATCGAGGTGGACCTCGAAGCACTCTCCTGGGACCGCATAGACCCTCGCATCAACCAGGATTCGACGCTTCTCGGTGGCGGCGACGAACCTTTCGACCCCGACACACAGGCGTACGACGCGCTGAACTCGAAGTACATCGCGCCCGGGGTCGGCAGCATCTACGACAACGCCAGTGACTACTCCAATCCAGCAGTCGACGCAGGCTTGGAAGTAGGACGCCGCAGCCTGGATCAGGCAACGCGTGATGCCGCGTATCGCGACGTACAGCAGGCGTACGTCGAAGATCCCGGGTTTGTCATCCTCGTGTTCCTCGACCATACGTACGTGTCGAAGGATTCCGACTGGCAGATGTCCGGACCGGTACTCGAACCACACTCACACGGTGTGACCTGGGGTCCATGGTGGTCACTGCAGACGTGGGCCCGAGGGCAATGACAGCGGTCGACGTTCGGCCAGACGCGGGGCCGACACGGGGCCACCGTGACAACTCCCGCCGAAAGGCCATCCTCACGATGGTCGGTCGGCGGGTGTTGTTCATCGTGCCGGTCATCGCCGTGGTGTCCGCGGGACTCTTTGCCGCCGCCGCGATCTCACCGTTCGATCCACTGGTCGGCTACCTCGGCACGCGATACATGACGACAAGCGACGCGGACAAAGCGTTGATCGCCGACCAGATGGGTTTCGACAACCCCTGGTACAGCACGTACTGGAATTGGCTCCAGGGTGTGTTCACCGGCGATCTCGGGATCTCCAGATCGTTCAATCAGCCTGTTTCCCAAGTCATCTTCGAACGTCTGCCATGGACCTTGCTGCTGGTCGGGATCTCACTCCTCATCGCGATTCTCGCCTCGCTGACACTCGGTGTTCTCGCCGGAATCCGCAGTGGAGGATTCCTGGACAAGACCGTGTCCGGGCTGAGCGTCGTGGTCCAAGGACTTCCGCCGTTTGTCTTGTCGCTGGGTGCCATCGCGCTCTTCGCGTTGACTCTCGGCTGGCTCCCGGTCGCCGGACTGACCGACGGGGGCGCCGATCCCACACCGGGACAGGTGATCCGGCACTTGGTCCTACCGGTGACGGTGCTCGCCATTTCGCAAATGCCGTGGCTCCTACTTGCCGTCCGAGAGTCCGTCGTGGGTTCGAAGAGTGAGGGATTTGTCGCCGGCGCGGTAGCACGCGGTATCCCGACGCCGACCATCACGAAGCGCCACATACTGCCCACATCACTGGCACCTTTCGTCAACATCGTCGGCGTGCGGTTGCCCGAGCTGATAGTCGGGGCAGTGCTGGTGGAAGAGGTGTTCAGTTGGCCGGGGATCGCCGGCGCCATCGTGTCGTCTGCGCGAGACCTAGACATGGCACTGCTCGCGTTCCTCACCGTCGGTACGACATTGACGGTCATGCTCGGCTCACTGCTTGCCGACGTGCTGGTTGCAGTGCTCGACCCGAGAGTAGGTACCGATGGCTGAACGACGCTTCAAGATCGCCCTCGGCGTGCTGATCCTCGTTGCGCTGTACGCGGCGTTGGTCCCATGGTTGGCCGACGTCGACGACCGAGTCACAGACTTCTCGGCGGCTCGCCTGGCTCCGTCGTTCGATCACCCGTTCGGAACTGACTCGGCGGGCCGAGATCTATTCGTGCGCATAGCTGCAGGCATCAGAACCTCGCTTCTGATCGCACTCGCCTGCGCGCTGCTCGCCACGGTGATCGGCGTCGCCGTCGGCACTACGGCCGGACTGGTCGGCGGCTGGGTGGACAGGTTCGTCATGCGCGGCACCGATGCCGTCAACGCACTCCCCCACCTGTTGCTCGGCATCGTGATCGTCGCGATGTTCCGTGGAAGCATTGCCGCCATCGTGCTTTCGATCGCACTGACCCACTGGACCCAAGTGGCCCGGATCATCCGCTCCGAGATCTTGAGTCTGCGGGAGCGTCCCTACATCGACGCCGCCATTCTCGCGGGAGCAAGTCGACGTCACGTGATCATGCGCCACCTCGTGCCGGCGACCGCGCCACAGGCCTTGATCGCAGTCGTTCTCCTGCTGCCCCATGCCGTCTGGCACGAATCGACATTATCCTTCCTGGGTTTCGGTCTTCCCCCGCACAAACCCAGTCTCGGGACGCTCCTCGAAGAGGCACGCAGTTCTCTACTCCTCGGCGGTTGGTGGACACTTGCATTCCCCGCCGCAGTCCTCGTGATCGCCACCGTCGCTGTTGCAGTTGCCGGTTCGGCCCTGCGGTCGATGCTCACGCCCCCTCGACCTTCGGAGTTACGACTGTGAAACGCGGCCTACGCATCAAATCCCTCACCGTCAGGATCCCTTTGCCCGGAGGATCCGTAGTCCACGCTGCGAGCGACATCGACCTCGACGTTCCAGCCGGCACGGTGACCGCGCTTGTCGGCGAATCCGGGTGTGGCAAGTCGATCATCGCCACCTCGGTCATGAACATGTTGCCGCCGAATGCTTCTCGAACAGGAACGGTCACCGTCGGTACAGCGGACCTCGAGTTCGACGTCTTCTCCGGCACCGCGTTCCGTGGGCGTCACGTGGCTCTCGTTCCACAATCCGCCGCAACACATCTCACCCCCGTCCGGACTGCGCGATCGCAGCTACAGGAGACGATCGACGCACTCGGCAGCGACCACACTTGCGACGCCTTGGCACTTCGCGTCGGACTCGAACCGTCGGCCCTGGACTGTTACCCGCACGAACTGTCGGGCGGCATGGCGCAACGCGTTGCCATTGCCGGTGCGCTGGCCGGGGATCCATCGGTGATCGTCGCAGACGAACCCACCGCCAACCTCGACCGCGAACTCACCGACCACGTCATGGGATTACTTCGAGAGTGCGCTGACTCCGGGGCGGCTGTCCTGCTCATCACCCATGACCTTGCATCACTCACCCGCAGCGATGTCGCGGATCGACTTGCCGTCATGTACGCATCACGCATCATGGAAACCGGTCCGGCGGCTCTGGTGTTCCACGATCCGCTTCACGACTACACCCGAGACCTGCTCGGCGCCTTGCCATCCCGAGGCTTGACTCCTATGCCCGGATCACCACCGCAACTCACCGATCTCCCCGACGACTGCGTCTATCACCTACGACGCCCGGAGTCGAAACAATCCGGTGGCCCGACCGAACTGGTCACACTGGGTGACCGCACGTACCGAACACTGCGGAAGGTGAGCTGACATGAGTCTGCAAGCTCTGGGAATCACCAGCGGTTACCACCGGAACCGACCGGTGCTCGAGAACGTCTCGCTCGAAATTCCGCCGGGAAGGCTGATCGGCCTGACCGGGCCTTCTGGCACCGGAAAATCAACACTTGCAAGGATTCTCGCCTCGTTGGATTCACCGTGGTCAGGCGAGGTGCGAATCGACGGATCACCCGTCGTGGGTACCAAATTCTCGGTATCCGCGGCACTGCGCGGGACGGTGGCCATGCTGTTTCAGTCACCTCGCGCATCAACCGACCCTCGGCAGACGCTCGCCTCGATCATCGGTCAACCCGGCGATATTGCCGGTAGGACAATCGATGTGGTCGCACTGGCAGCAGAAGTGGGCCTCACTCCCGATCTCTTGTCCCGTAGACCCCACCAGGTGAGCGACGGCCAACTGCAGCGCGCCTGTCTAGCGAGATCGCTGGCGCAACAACCGAAATACCTCATCTGTGACGAGGCGACGGCGATGCTCGACGCCGCCACGACGGCCGCGCTCATTCGGTTGATCGAGAGTCGCGCCACCGAAACCGGCGTCGGCGTATTACTCATCAGCCATGATCGCGAATTGCTCGGCGCCTGCTGCGACGTGGTCCACGACCTCGACGGCATTCGCGCTTAGAGCGTGTTGCCAATCCTGATCCGGTAGTTCACGGACGAGTGTTTATGCGTTTTGCGTGATGCGATTTCGGATGAGGCGGGGGAGGTGATCGGTCCGTTGCTCCCGAAGGTGAAGGCGACCGGTCAACCGCCCGTAGATCGGCGCACGGTGTTCGAACCGACTGCGTGGCGGTTCCGGACGGGAGCGCGCTCCACCGACTCTCCTGCAACACTCGCAACTCTGCCTGGGATCCTTTCTTGCCGCCTGCACCAACGAGGCGCTTACTGATCAAACGGCGCCGTGAACGACACTGGTTTGCCGGTGGCGCGCGCGTACGCGATCTCTCGGCGCGTGGACTCGCCAATGTATCCGCGTGGGTTGACGACCAGCACCCGATCAGCCAGGTCGATCTTGCGCAGGTGAAGCGCGTCGAGCAGCGTTTTCTGCTCGACAGAGATCGCCTCGTCTGCTTCGCCCGGCGCGACGACGATCACGCCTGCGAACGTCAGGTCGCGGTTCGCCTCCCGCATCTCTTCAGCGAATCGCACAGAGCCGCAAATACAGACAATCTCAGGTCGATCAGGCACGCTTCATTCTCTCATCGACCCGAGGACGCACGGCCATACCAGTCTCATCTGCCACCTCGAGCAACACACCCCAGCCCAACAAAATTGACGCTTGACTCGAACGCGTGTTCGAGTATTGTTTTGGGTGGGGATCGGGGGATTCAATGAGTGTCTATCTGTCGGACGTGGTTTCGGGTTCTGCGGTAGGGTTGCGCGGACGCCTGTGGCAGCTGTCTGCTTCTGAGTTGCGTGCTGCCGCTATCGAGGCGAGTGCGGAGATTCTTCGTCTCGAGGCTGTTCGTGTGGCGGTGGTGGACGAACTCTCGATGCGTCCTGATGATCAGGTGATTGCCAGCCGCGGGGTGGGTTGCTGGTTGGCGGCAAACACGATGCTGCAGGTTCGGGACGGGAAGAAGATCGCCGCCCTCGGTGCAGCGCTACGCCCGTTTCCGGCAGTGGCGGCCCGATTCGATTGCGGGGACTGCTCCTTCGATCATGCCGTGTTGATCGTGGCGTTCTGCGAATCACCACCAAAGGGCATGCCTGACGAAGCGCTACCGAAGTGCATCGATTTGTTGTTGGCTGCCGCTTCCGGAGTGGAGGCGACGACCACGAAGGTGCGGAGTGTTATCGCGACCTTGGAGCGAATCTTCGAGTCCGATGAGATTCCACCCGCCGAGGATGTGGATCGGAACGACTTGCGGATCGCGTCGACGTTGAACGGCCGGGTGGTGGTGCGCGGCGATTTCGACGCCCTCACCGGCGAAATGCTGCTCTCCGCCCTGTCGAATCTGACGATGCCCACCCCGGCACCCGATGGAACCCCGGATTCTCGGTCGGCAGCGAAGCGGACCGCGGACGGGTTCACCGAACTGATCCGGCGTTACCTGGACTGCGCCAAAACTGGCACCGATGGCGGCCAACGCCCGCACGTGAACGTGCACATCAACGCCCGCGATCTGGCGGAGCACCGGGACTGCGCCGCAACACCAACTGATGGTGGAGCGACTGTGTCGGATCTCGATGTCGGGCACATGCCCTGGCTCGGACCACTGTCCGTATCGCAGACCAGACTCCTCGGATGCGACTGCTTCCTCTCCACTGTTCTGCTCGACGATCACGGCGCGCCGCTCGATGCGAAACCCGGGAAACGGTTGGTCACCGCGGAGCAGCGAGTAGCGTTGATCGCCCGGGACAAAGGTTGCGCGTTCCCCGGCTGCACGTGCGTGCCCGCGTGGACGGATGCGCACCATATCCGGCACTGGGCGAACGGCGGCCCGACGGTGATGAACAACCTTGTCCTGCTGTGCCGTTCACATCATCGATTGATGCACCGCAAAGCCGGGTTCGTCGGGAAGTGGGTGATCCGCATCGGGGTCGACAACAAACCGTGGTTCATCCCGCCGCCCTCGATCGACCCGCAGCAGCACCCGCGGCCGGCGAACACCACCTTCAAAACCTGAGGACGAACCTCAGACATACAACTTCACGCCAGGTCCGCATCGGGGGGGAGCACCTCCGATGCGGACCTGGCGTGCGTTCATGTTGGTCAGCCCCCAACCGTCAAGTCGTAGAGGGTTACTCCGTCCACCGTTGTGGCGGTGAAGTTTTCGGTCACCCACGTCGAGATCGCGGTAGCGGTACCTTCGGCGTTCATACCGCCACCCATCCCACCGCCGGCGATGAAGAAGTGAATCTTGCCCTCTGACACGTACTGCTGGAACTGCGCGAGCGTCGGGGACGGATCACTCCCGTTGAACCCTCCGATAGCCATGACCGGTGACTGCGTCGCAAGCTGATAGCCCGATGCGCTGTTGGACCCGATTGCCGCGGCTACCCACGTGAACTGGTCGGAGTTCTCTTCGAGTGTGGACACGACCGCGGCTCCCGGTGTGCTGCCCTGAAGCAAACCACCGGCGGCGCCGCCGCCCATTGCGCCCCGCGTTCCGTCGGTGGCCGATGTGGTGGTACCCGGAGCTGTTGCACCACCGGGCGTCTGACCCATTCCGGCAGGGGGCGTTCCCGGCGTTCCGGTCCCTGCCCCGTCAGTCCGACGGTTACCGCCGTCAGCCATGCCGCCAAATCCTCCGAATCCTCCGCGGCCACCGCCGGGCCCGCCCATTCCACCTTCGACGCTCGGTCCGGCCGAAACTATGGAACCGGTATGCGGAGTGTTGATCGTGTCGATCGCGTACGCAGTCGGACCCGCCAGACCGGTGAAGATCGCCGCGAGGATCACTGCCACAGCCAATCGACCTCGCGTCACTGCAGGAATCAGCACTGCCACGGCAGTGACGATGCCGACGACCAGAATCGCCCAGCGAAGCCACGGTACGAACGAAGGCGAGCGTCCGAGCAGTACCCACGCCATCGCGACGGTTGCCGCCAACGACACTGCCAGAACGAGGCGAACCCAGAGGACGTCACGATGACGCCAAGCGAATACGGATCCTGAACCGATCAGTGCGGCGATCGCCGGCGCCAGCGCAACGGTGTAGTAAGCGTGGAAGATTCCCGCCATGAAACTGAAGGTCAATCCGGTCACCAACAGCCACAGTCCCCAGACGATGAATGACGCGCGCTGTGTGTCAGCGCGGGGAGCCCTGCCTCGCAGCACGATTCCAGCCACCAGAAGTATCAGTGCAGCAGGAATCAACCAGGCAATCTGTCCGCCCTGGGCAGATTCGAACAGTCGGGTAATGCCGGTACTCCCCCACATACCGCCACCGGCGCCACCACCTGGTGCCATGCCTCCCGCTGCCATACCGCCTGCGGCCTCGCCCATTCCGGGGAAGCCTCCCGCAGCAGCACCGGCCGCAGCATCACCAGCACCGCGCATTCCGCCGCCGCCGACGCTTCCGGTCTCGTTGCCGCTCAAGCGTCCGAGCCCGTTGTAGCCGAGTGTCAGTTCGAGAATCGAATTGTTCTGCGAACCACCGATCCACGGACGTGAGTCGGCCGGCCACAGTTCGACGATTGCCAACCACCATCCGGCGGAGACGATCAGTCCGCCCAGTGCCGCGAACAGTTGGAGTACGCGCTTACCCAGTTTCGGCGGTCCGGCGATCAGATAGGTGAGCGCCAGCGGTGGAACTACCAACATGACCTGTAATTGCTTTGTCAGGAAACCGAATCCGCAGAAGATACCGACCAACACCAGCCAGCGGGTGCGACCGTCCTGCACGGCGCGCATCATCGCCCACACTGCTGCGATCATCAGGAGCACCAGCAGGGCATCCGGGTTGTTGAACCGGAACATCAGCGCCGCTACGGGTGTGAGCGCAAGTACCAAGCCGGCGAGGAGGCCGGCGGCCGCACCGAAATACCGTCGAACCGTTCCCCACAACAGCGCAACCGATCCGACCCCGAGGAGTGCCTGCGGCACCAACATCGCCCAGGAATTGAGTCCGAAGATGCGAACCGACAGCGACATCAACCACAGGGACATCGGTGGCTTGTCGACGGTGATCGAGTTGGCAGCATCCGACGAACCGAAGAAGAAGGCCTTCCACGACACCGAACCTGCTTGGACCGCAGCAGCATAGAAGGAGTTGGCCCATCCGGACGCGCCCAGGCCCCAGATGTAGGCCACTCCGGTGCCCACCAACAACACTCCGAGCGCCCACGGTTCCCAGCGCACCTGACGCTGCGGTTCCGGCGCAGGCAGCGGCGCGGCGAGTGTCTCTGCAGTGGCGGTCATCGATTGGCTCCTACGGATTGTGCAGTGCGAAAAACCCAGCGCAGCGCGATGAATCGGCTCACTGTGGCAACAAGATTGGCAATGACGAGTACGGCAAGCTCCACGTGCTTGGACGCGTCGGGCGCCATGACGTCGAGAACGAACAACGATCCGCTGGTGAGCAGTAGACCGAACCCGAACACGAGCAGCCCCTGCATCTGGTGACGGGCGGATCCTTCCGACCCGCGGATCCCGAAGGTGAAGGCTCGATTGGCGGCGGTGTTGAACACTGCCGTCACCAGCAATGAGACGGCATTGGCCCACTGCGCCCCCATCACCGAGTGCAGTGCGAGGTAGAGCAGCGCGTACGCGAGTGTCGAAATGACTCCCACCACGGCAAAGCGCGAGAGCTGCCCGACCATTCCTCGCGGAACTCCGGGAACCAGTGGTTCACGTCCGAAACTCGCCCTGAGCTCGGCCAAGGGAAGGGAACCGGTCGACAGTGCTCGCCCGACGCGGACCACACCTTTGAGGTCGGCAACTGCGGTGGCAATGATGTCCACCCGACTGTCCGGATCGTCCACCCAGTCGACGGGGACCTCGTGAATCCGCATGCCCGCTCGCTCGGCCAGCACAAGCAATTCGGTGTCGAAGAACCACCCGGTGTCCTCCACCAGCGGAAGTAGTTGCCGCGCAACATCGACTCGCATGGCTTTGAACCCGCACTGGGCGTCGGAGAAGCGAGCATGCAGTGCGCTTCGGAGGATGAGGTTGTAGCTACGTGAGATGAACTCACGCTTGGGGCCACGTACCACGCGCGACGAACGTGCCAACCGGGAACCGATGGCGATGTCCGAGTGGCCGGAGAGCAGCGGAGCAATCAACGGCATCAGGGCATTGAGATCGGTGGAGAGGTCGACGTCCATGTACGCGACCACGTCGGCATCGGAGTCGCTCCACACCTGCCGCAGTGCTCGACCACGGCCCTTCGCATCCAGGTGGACGACCCGGACGTCGTCGAATTCTTCGGCGAGGGAACGCGCGAGCGCCAACGTGCCGTCGACACTGGCGTTGTCCGCGATGGTAATTCGTGCAGAGAATGGCACCTGTGTGCGTAAATGCCGGCGCAGGCGCCGCACGCACGTCTCCAGGCCTGCCTCTTCGTTGTATACCGGGACGACCACGTCCAGCACTACAGTCGTCGCGGAAAGCTCCCCTGCGTCCGTGCTGCCCGCGGTCTGCATGGCTTCTGTCGTCATGCGTCCTAGATTTGTCGGGCCGGCTCCGACGAACCTGCGTCCAGCCTGGGAGTTTCCTGGCAACCGGACGCGGGCTAATCTCGGGGTATGCCTTCAGTCTTCAGCGCCATCATCAACGGAGATCTACCAGGACGTTTCGTGTGGGAGGACGACGACGTTGTCGCGTTCCTGACCATCGCGCCGGTAACGCAGGGCCACGTACTCGTGGTACCGCGAGCCGAGGTCGATCAGTGGCAGGACGTGGATCCTGAACTCTTTGCCAAGGTCACCGCGGTTGCCCGCACCCTGGGTCAGGCTGCGCGGAAGGCGTTCGACGCGCCTCGGGCGGGCCTCCTCGTCGCAGGTCTGGAAGTTCCGCATCTTCACGTTCATGTCTTCCCCGCATACGACATGGGGAACTTCGACATCAGTGGCGCCGATACTTCGCCGTCACCCGAATCTCTCGACGAGGCACAGACCAAACTCAAGTCGGCGCTACGCGACCTCGGCTTCGAGACAACTGTCTCGACTCGTTGATCGCGTACCTTCGACCGAATTTCGCTGGCCGATAGCTGGACTCCCCGCCSCAGCCTCCAACGGAGGTTGCGGCGGTCGCATCTGTCGCTCCTACCGACCGTGACCTGCGATTGCACACCGAACAGTCCGTTTCGCGCTGTCGCGCGAGCACGAGATTCGCTGCTACCGTGGGGCGCTGGTCCGGGACCTAGGGCCCTAAAACTGGTTCACGTGTTAACAGTCGGAGGACAAGGGAGCAATGCAGGAACGTGCCAAGATCAGTCGCCGACAGATTCTTCAAGGCGCTGCTGATCGGTTCGAAGTCACGGGGTACGGCAGCACGAGCATGAATGACATCGTGTCCGCGGCGCAGATGACCAAGGGCGCGGTCTATTTCCACTTCTCGTCCAAAGACGAATTGGCTCAGGCGGTCATTGAAGAACAGCACCAGATGTCGATCACTGCCTTCACCGCAGTTGCAGCCACAGGCGCGCCGGCACTGGAACAGCTCGTCATGGTGTGCCACGAGATGGGCCGCCAACTCGTCGCGGACCCGATTGTTCGTGCGGGAGTCCGACTTACCCTCGAATTGGCCTCTGCCGACGGTTCGCAAGGCCCGTACGTCGTGTGGATCCGCGAGCTTCGAAAACTGGCCGAGGCCGCGAAGCTCGAAGGCGACATCCGCGACGACGTGGAGCCGGAATCGGTGGGTCGCGTGGCGATCTCGGCATTCACCGGCGTTCAACTGGTTTCGAACGTGCTCACCAGACGAAGCGATTTGAACGACCGTATCGACGAATTGTTCACCATCCTGTTGGCAGGCGTGGTCTCGGACAAGCGTCGGACCGACGTCGCCGAACTGGTCGGACGTCGCCTCGAAACTTATGCGTCCTGACCCCCGGAACACCCCTGCCCCCGGAACACCCTGACAATCGGTTGATTCGGCGTATCAGCACCGAACCGTGCGCCAACCTTCGTCGATTCGTACAAGACCCCCCGTCGTCGACTCACTATCGTCAGATCCACGAATAACCCAGATATACGGATACCGACGAAAGGGCTTCTCGAATGACCGAAACCGCCACGTACGTTGAGAGCGCACAGCAGGAGATCGCTGTTGTACTCGCCGAAGCGAAGACCGATGCGTTCGTCCACGCACGCGACATCGATTCCGGCGAAGAGTTCGGCTACGGCGCTGACGAAGGTGTCATCCTCGCCTCCGTTTTCAAGATTCCTGTTGTACTGCAGTACGCCCGTGAAGTTGCGGCCGGCACCCTTGATCCGACCGAGCACGCCACGGTGACCGCCGAGTTCCGCTCCGGCGGCATCGGTATCGGCGGCTGCGCCGACGACGTCACCGCAAGCTGGCGAGATCTCGCTCTGCTCATGATGAGCTTCAGCGACAACGCCGCCACGGATTTCTTGTACGAACGCCTCGGACTCGACAACATCGTCGCAACGCTGCGCGGGCTCGGTTTGGAGAAGACCAACTTGGTCCGTGACTGCCGTGGTCTGTTCAAATCGGTCTACGACGACCTCGGTGTCGACAAGGGCACCTTGCTGGAAATGCCGCCCATCGAAATTCTTCGGACAATTTCCGTCATGGATCCGGCCCGCTCCAACTCCAGCACTCCTCGTGAGATCACAATGTTGCTGGCTGCAATCTGGAGGGACGAAGCCGGCCCCGCATCAGCCTGTGAAGAAGTCCGAACCATCATGAGCAAGCAGGTCTGGCCGCATCGCCTTTCGTCCGGTTTCCCCGACGAGGTCACTGTCGCCGCCAAGACCGGAACGCTGGGATTGGTACGAAACGAAGCCGGCGTCGTGGCGTACCCGGACGGCAAGCGTTACGCCGTCGGTGTCTTCACCAAGTCCCACGAGCTCACCCACCGCGCCCCGAAGATCGACGCCTCCATCGGAACCGTCGGCCGCATCGCTGTCGAAGCACTTCGCAACAACAGCTGATCTGAACCCACTGACAAAGAATGCGGGTCGCGCTGAGAAATCAGTGCGACCCGCATTTTTCGGCTTTCGAGCTAGCGTGGACCGCGCAGACGAAGATGCACCATCAACCGGAAGCGGACGTTGGGATCGTCCAGATCCAACGCGGCCATACCCTTCAACTTGCTGAGACGATACCGAAAGGTGTTGGGGTGTACGTGCAATGACGCCGCGGCGTCACCGACGTCACCGAAGGCGTTGAGCCACGCATCGAGCGTGTCGACGAACGAGGTCGCGTGCGCTGCGTCGTGGCTGGCGATCGCCTCGATGGGTCCGAGGTCCGAGAACCCTTCGGCTGCAGCTTCCGACGCGATCTCCAACAGGATGGCATCGACGTGGACGCTACTGAAGGTGGCGACGCTGCCCGACGCTCGTCCCGCCAACAACACTTCGAGGGCATGTTCGGCGTCGCGCTTCGATCGGCTCAGCTGCGCCGGTCTGGTCACGACCCGGCCGATCCCGATGATCGTGTCGCCGGACGCTCCGGTTCGGTCCAGGAAGTCCGAGGCCACACGGAACGCCTGTAGCTCGGCTTCTGCCGGGGAATGCCCTCGCACCGACAGCACCGCGTAGCCGGTTCCGTTGACCAGAGCCGCAGCCGACTGCGAATGGACCGCGCCCAGGTGCATGGCCAGAGCGTCGGTCAGCCGCACCACGTGGGCTGCGTCGTCCGGCTTCGACGATCCTTCGAAAGACCTGCGGCCCAATGCCATCACGAGTGCGGGACCGGTCCCGAGGCCGAGGCGATTCATCGCATCGACCGCACCGGACCCACCGTCGAGAAGGGTTGCGATCAGGTCTGCGCGCAGTCGACGCTCGGCGTCGGCGCCGCCGCGCAACCGCAACATCTGCAGTGCAATCAACCCGGCCGAATCGCGCAGTGCACGCATCCGGTCCTCGGACATCGGCTCACCGGTTGCCACCCACATGGAGCCGAGGAACTCGTCGCCGGCTCTGATGGACACCGCGATACGACCCATTTTCGTACCGAGGGTCTCGGCCGAAACCCACACCGGATCATCGCTGCGATAGAGCCGGTCGAAGACTCCCGCTTCTTCGAGCACTCGAATGTACTGGTCAGGAACTTGGCGCTCCAGAACGGTCGCGATACGTGGACCGTCACCTTCTTCCTGACGTCCGGAGAAGGCGATGACCCGTGAGCTTCGGTCCTCGATCGTGATCGGCGCATCCAGAAGTGCGCTGACGGCGTTGGCGAAAGCGAACAGATCGCCGGCCGGTCCACCTCCGCGCGAGTGGATGTGCCCGACTTCGTTCCGTGCCGAGAGCACCGAATGAAGCAGGCTTGTGAGCTGAACCCACGAAACTCCACGCGCCAAGGTCAATACGACAACGCCGGAGGCGATGATGGATTCACGGTCGGCATCGCTGACCTCGGTGGTCACTCGCGCGACCACCACGCGTACTCCGCGCTCGGCCAGGCCGGCCACGGACTCCGCGATACGTTCGCCTCCGGTGATGCCGACGAGCAGCACCATGGAGTCCGGTGTCGAGGGTGAGTCGTCGTCGGGGTCGTGAATGACCACCGAGGCGATCTCCTGGACCGCCTCCGGGTCGCCGACAACCGGGTTCAGCACCGTAGTTCCCACGTCTTCGAGAAGCCGCACCAAACTGATGCGAGGTCGTACGGTGCCCACGTCTATCACTCCTTCGTCCTGTGAACGAAGTGTGTCATAGTGATTCGTCAAAGCCGATCCATGCCGATCCATTCGACCGACGTGGTGATTGCTTCGAGCAGGTCAGGGATCGGTTCGACGCCGATGCCCGGCCCTTCCGGAACCTTCACGTAACCGTTGTCGAGTACGAACGGCTCGGTGATGTCTTCGGCGAAGTACCGGTCGGAAGCCGACGTATCGCCTGGTAGGACAAATCCGGGGAGCGCGGCAAGGGCGACGTTGGCAGCCCTGCCGATTCCGGTCTCGAGCATTCCGCCGCACCACACGGCAATTCCGTTGGCCTTGCAGACGTCGTGGATACGACGCGATTCCAGATAACCGCCCACACGTCCCGGTTTGATGTTCACCACGCTGCACGCACCGATTGCCAGAGCGTCGGCGGTGACCTTCGCGGAGGTGATCGACTCGTCGAGGCAGACCGGCGTCCGCATCATCTCGGCCAGCCTGGCGTGGCCACGCAGTTCCTCTTCGGGAAGCGGCTGCTCGATCAGCAGGAGGTCGAAGTCGTCGAGCCGCTGGAGATGGCGCGCGTCAGCCAGGGTGTACGCCGTGTTCGCGTCGACCTGGAGGAGTACGTCGTCGCCGAACCTCTCGCGGACTGCGCGAACCGGCTCGATGTCCCAGCCCGGTTCGATCTTCAGTTTGATGCGCAGGTATCCGGCGTCGAGGAACCCGCCTACCTCTTCGAGCAGTTCGTCGATCGAATTCTTGATACCCACCGAAACACCCGCGGGTACGCGATCGACTACTGCACCCAGGTACGAAGACATGCTCGTCCCGGCGGCCCGTAACTCGGCGTCGAGAAATGCGGTTTCCAGTGCCGCTTTGGCCATGGGGTGTCCGGCGAACTGTTCCATCGCCGCGCTCAGGGCATGCACGTCGGGATCGGTGAGTTCGCCCAGAGACGGAATCAGGAACTTACGAAGGACTTCGGCGGCGCCGTCCGTGTATTCGGAGCAGTAGCGAGGCTCGGACATCGCAACGCACTCGCCCCAGCCCGCCGACTCCGAGGTGACCACCTTGACGAACAACACGTCCTTGGTGGTCTCCGTGCCGAACGAGGTTCGGAACGGCGCCTTCAACGGCATTGCTGCCCGGCGTAATTCAACTCCGTCGATCTTCACGATGTAACCTCCGCTGTTGTCCTGCCTGCCTGTGTTCCCGGCGCACGGTCCAGTACATATTTTCCGGTCCTGGTGACTGCGAGAACCACTCCGTTCTCGGCGAGCACACCCCCCAGAGTCTCGCGGACTGCCAGGCGCCAGTCGTTCGCTGCCGCCGGGTCCGACTTACGCAGTGTGTACACGTCATTCGGTGTAGCCACCGTGACGAAACGATTCTTGGTCGACTTCAACACGGGCAGGCCGGCTTCGGAGATCGACAACAGTTCGCTCGCTCCCAACGACTCGGGAGTCGGGACCTCTCCCGAACCGGCGACGACGTCGGAAACCTTGCTGCTACCGATTTCCCAGTCGATCAGCAATCGGTCGCTGTCTGCGCCGCCGTTGAGACTGTCGTTCATCGGCGCGTAGAAACGCGGCAGATACTGGATCGGGAACGCACCGAGTTTCGAGACGTTGAAGTAGGCATTGCGAGCGACGAGCGGGTCGAAAGTCCACCGCACGTGGAGAATTCCTCGCTCCAGTGCCCACGCTCGCTGGAACAGTTTCAACGCGAGGCCGATGTGCCCGTTCTGCACGTTCGGCAGGATCCCCGTGATGTGTGAATGCAACGAACGATGTTGCGGTTCCTCGAAGAATGCAACCGAGCCGCCGATCAGATCTCCGCCACGAAAAGCGCCGGCGACGTAGTTACCGGAGTGCGCGAGCGCTTTCATCATGTCCCGATGGACGGGAGGGTTGCCGCTCTCCGGCTGCCATACCTTCTCGAACAGACCGAATACCTGTTCCAACTCGGCATGCCCGGTGACGGTTTCGATAGTCACACATGCAAGCAGAGCGGCTTGCTCGGCCTGGCTGATTGCTTGCCGCATCCGTGAAGGCGATACACCTCCGAATGGTTGAACGGTCTTGCGTTGGACATTGTTCGGCGACGTCATCGTCACAGTCCTCCCTCCAGGATTCGAGTCACCAGACCGGCCAACAAGGTGGCGCGCGGGATCATCTGATCTATCTCTACGTGTTCTGTCGCTGCGTGGGCACCACCGCCGACGGCACCGAGGCCGTCCAACGTGGGAGTTCCGACTGCGGCAGTGAAATTTCCGTCCGACGCACCGCCGACTGCGCAGTCGCGAAGCATTCCCAACCCGCTCTCACTGCTGACCTGGTGAGCGAGAAAGTACAGCTTCTCCGAAGACACTGATTCCAGTGGTCCGCGGTTGGGTCCTCCGGACACCGAAATTCGGCTTTCGGCCAGCGCCGGTGTCAGCGCACGGATCGAACGGTCGATGCGTTCCTGCTCCTTCGCGGACCACATGCGAACGTCACACCACAGTTGCGCTTGCGCTGCAACGGTATTGGTCGTGGTTCCGCCACTGATCACGGACGGCACCACCGACGTTCCCGCCGCCGGGTCCGCGAGCTCCACCACGGCCTGAATCTGATGTGCGAGCTCAACTACGGCGTTCACACCTCGCTCCGGTTCCAGTCCGGCGTGTGCAGCGCGTCCCTCGATGTCGACGCAGTACAGCGACATACCCTTGCGCGCGGTCTTCACCGCGCCGTCGGCGGCGGCCTCGAGTACCAGCACAGCGTCGACCTGACGGGCTTGCTCCTCGATCAGTGCGCGTGAGGTCGGGGAGCCGATTTCCTCGTCGGAATTGAGGAGCACGACCACCCCGTCGAGCGACGGAAGCGATGCGAGCGCATGGAAGAGCTGGACGATGCCGGCCTTCATGTCGAAGACTCCGGGTCCGGTGGCGATATTGTCGGTGACCGACCAGGGCAACTCCGCGAGCGTTCCGAGCGGCCAGACGGTGTCGAAATGGCCCAGGAGCATCACCTTCGGCTCCGCGCCGAACGACCAACGCAAGTGCTGGCGTCCGTCGATACGGATACGTTCGGGGGCGCTTCCGAGATGGCGTTCGCCGATGTCGGCCACCACGTCCGCACATGCATCGACTGCGCCGAGGTCGGAACTGGGCGACTCGGCGGTTACCAGCGCCGCCAGGTCCGCCACCATTGATTTCTTGTCCACTCCGACGCTCTCCTGTCACCGACTTGCAACTTCGCAGTCAAGCTTGGTCGAAGCGACCCTGTCGGATCTTGTCCAAGACTCCTGTCCTTCGGGCTCGGATTCGTCGTGTGTCACGAACAGCTGGGTGTGACAAGCAACTGTGTGTCATCAAGCAGGTGTGTCAGGTACCGATCTCGGTTCGGGCGGCAAACAGCTCAGGGAAGAAGCTCAACTCCAGCGCACGTTGCAGGAACCCGGCACCACCACTCGAACCGCCGGTCCCCTTCTTCATGCCGATCACCCGCAGCACGGTCCGAAGATGCCGGAACCGCCACAGCTGAAAGCTCTCCTCGAGGTCGACCAACTCCTCGAATGCCTCGTACGCCGTCCAGTGCTGTTCGACGTTCTCGTAGATTGCCTTGACCAGCGGAATCAGCTCGTCGTTTCGCACGTAGGGCGCGCTGACGTCTCGTTCGAGAGCCGACGCCGGAACGTCGTAACCCTGCCTGGACAGGTACCGCCAGAACTCGTCGTACAGCGTCGGCTCTCCGAGCAGGGTCTCCAACAATCGATGGGCGGACGGATCCGATTCGAACACCTTCAGCATGCCGGCGTTCTTGTTCCCGAGCACGAATTCCACGGCGCGGTACTGGTACGACTGGAACCCCGACGAGTTGCCGAGAACGCCCCTGAACTCCGCATACTCCGCCGGCGTCAGTGTCGCCAACACGGACCACTGTTCGGTCAGAGTGGCCTGGATGTGTTTGACGCGTGCGATCCGCTTGAATGCGACCCGAATGTCGTCGGCAGCGATCGCTGCTCTGGCCGCCCGTATCTCGTGGAGAAACAGCTTGAGCCACAACTCGCTGGTCTGGTGCTGAATGATGAACAAGAGTTCGTCGTGGTGTTCCGGCTCACTCACCGGATGCTGCGAATCCAGGAGGGTATCGAGTCCGAGGTAGGCCCCGTAACTCATCTTCTCGGAAAAATCGGTGACGACGTCGTCTTCGATCTTCCGTGTGCCGTCCGTTGCCGACATCTTCAGTCTCCTTCTCAGAATTTCGCCGGGGTCTGCGGAACGATCATGGCCACCAATGCGGCAGCGCTCGTCGCTCCGACCAGGACTCCGAATGCAGCCATGTACGAGAACTGGTCCACCATCCATCCCATCACGAGCGGGGTGATGAAACCGGCGAACTGACCACAACCGTTGATCAAACCCATTCCGGAACCGAGGAATTCGGAAGGAAGTGCCCGCAACGGCATCGCGAAGATCGACATCGAACACAGACCGCTGATGCCTAGAGCCAACGTCTCGTAGAACGTGAACATCGCGACGGTGTCAGCGGTGGTCATCAGGAACAACAGGACTGCCGACGTGGCCATACACGGAACCAGAAGAATCCGAGCCCGGTCGTGGAAGTACTTGTCCACCAACCGCCCGCCCACGATCGTGGCCAGCGCCGTGACGATGAAAGGGATCGCGGCAAAGATTCCCGTGTCGATCAGCGAGAGTCCCTTGTCGTTGAGCAGATAACTCGGCACCCAGGTCATCAGACCGTACGCGGACATGTTGGCCAGGCAGAACAGAATTGCGAACTTCCACACCGACGCGGACTTGAACACCGCGGCGCGAGAGTGCTCGCTCGCCAGAGGTTGCAGCGCAGCCTCCGGATCTTCCGAGATTTCCGTGTCCAACGGTGCCGGCAGCACCAACCACACCACCGTGCCGATCACAGCGCCGACGATGGCCACCAGCCAGAACGCGTCCCGCCACCCCACGGCCATGAGGACCGGCGCGATGATCAGCGGTGCGACGCCGGGGCCGAGGTTGTTGGCGCCGAGCATGAAACCCATCGCGGTCGCTCTGGTTTTCGGACGCGTCCGCTCAGCCAAAGCCTTGAACGACGCCGCCGGAAAGAGCCCCTGGCTGATACCGAACATCGCACGCATGACCATCAGCGAGATGAGACCCCACGCGAACCCGGTCAACGCGGTGAACACCGACCACAGGATCAACGCCACGATCAACAGTGGCCTGGGTCCGAAGCGGTCGGCCAACATTCCGCCGGGGACCTGCCCGAGCATGTAGAAGATCGCGAAGACCGAAACCACACCACCCAACTGCGTACTGCTGAGCGAGAATTCGTCGCCGATCATCGGAAGCGCAAGCCCGATCATGACGCGATCCACCATGTCGATCAACCAGATAGTACTGAGCAGCCCCACCGTAACGGTGGTTGTGCGACGAATCGACTTGTTGTCCAACATGTTTCGAACCGAACCGCCGGTCCCCCGCAATGGTTCTTCCACTGTGACGCGTTCCGCCTTCATCAAGCCTCCCGAATTGTCTTGTGCCGCATGGACTAGAACATTGAAAAGACTGATGAAGTGTGACAGCGAACACGTCTACCGCATTGGTCCGTTTCACCAATACCTGAAGCAACGTTTGGTCGGTCGGAACATGTTCTGCCCCAGTAGATGACAAATGCCGCCGACGCACACGGCGTCGGCGGCATTTCGCGATAGAGTCGCTACTTCATCACGTGCGATTGGCGACTGCCACGATCGTCGAGACGCCTGCGGCTGCAAGCCGAGCATTGACAGTGATCAGGCCGAGAATGTCGTCGACGCTGCCGAGTGTGTGCGAAATCGTACGATCCGAAATCCGTCGTGAGCCGGGAACAGCCTCGGCGAGTTCAGCTCCCGTAGTGGTGGGGTGAACGATCTCGAGGGTCCACTCGTCACGCAGCTCGACCGGCTTCAGTGTGTCGGCCTTGCGCACTGCGCGCTCGGCGCCTGCTCGGATCTGCTCGCACGCCAGCGACGGCGGCAGCGAATTGGTTGCCGACCATCCGTGTGCCTTCTTGACCTCGACGGTCTCGGTTGTCGGCGAGGCCGCGTCCACCAAGCCACAGATGATGTCGTCACCCGTCACGAGACCGACGGGAACGCCCTGGGTGGCAGCGTAGAGGGTGTTGACGTCGGTCTCGGAGACGGACTTGCCGTCGAGGCGGACGTCGGCGAACAAACTCGAGAACGTGTGCGCCAGGACGCCGGGTCCACCAGCTGGTGCGTGATAGCCGACAAACAGGGCGACGTCGTGATCCGACGTCATTCCTTCAGCCATGCACTGCATCTTCGGTGATCCGAAGATCAGGCGCGCCCGTGGATCCAGATCGGCGTGAAGCAGGTTGTCCATCGTTCCGTGGCTGTCGTTGACCAGGACGCTCGTCGCACCGGCGTCGAACGCACCGGCGATCGCAGCATTGGTCTCGGCGGTCATGAGCATCTGCGCACGGTGGTAGCCGCCACCGCCACGGATCGTCTGATCGAGCGTCGCGATACCCGCGATACCCTCCATGTCCACCGAAATATAGACGTGCATTCCTGTCCTCCATCGATCTCAATCGGCTGAATTGATAACTTCGCTTTCACCTTCACACTCGACTGCATTCGTTTCTTGTCCGGTCGAACGGTGAGTCGGCCTCCATTTGGGACGTTCACACCAGAATCCGATACCCGAGCCGTGAAACCATCGGGACATTCGCCGGGCCAGGCGGTTCGACCAACGACAGGAGTGCAGCGCTGATGCAGGTCCACGACATCGTGTTCACCGGCGGCCGCGTCGTCGATCCCGCATCGGGGACCGACGAGGTTCGGGGCATCGCGATCACCGACGGCAAGGTCTCGGCGTGGGGTCACGACGCGATCGAGGCTCGGCAGACGATCGACGTGACCGGTCAGGTGATCTGCCCCGGATTCATCGACCTGCACAGCCACGGACAGGAAATCGCCGAGCAGCGACTTCAGGCGTTGGACGGAGTGACGACGGCCCTCGAACTGGAGGCAGGCGTCATTCCTGTTGCGAAGGCATATGCGCGTGCCGGTGCCGAGGGGCGCCCGATCAACTACGGCTACGCGACGTCGTGGGCGCACGCACGCATGATCGAACTCTCGGGCGCCGATCCCGATGGCGACATCAGGACTCTCTTGCACCATGTCGGTTCCCCGAGCTGGCAGGGCGAACCCACTGCCTCCCAGCGCGCCCACATTCTCGAACTCCTCGAAAACGATCTCGCTGCAGGCGCTCTCGGCATCGGCGTGGTGGTCGGATACGCCCCGAAATCCGATCCGGCCGAGTACCTGCAGGTAGCGGATCTCGCGGCCCGAGCCGGAGTTCCCACTTACACCCATGCGCGCCCACTCATCTCGGCCGATCCGTCGAGCCCGGTGGACGGCGCCGTCGAAATCGCCCGTGCAGCAGCCGAAACCGGCGCGCACATGCACTACTGCCACGTCAACAGCACCTCGGGAATGCACGTCGACCATGCACTGTCCGTGGTGGCTCAGGTCCAGGCAGCCGGATCTCGYGTCACGACAGAGGCGTATCCGTACGGGTCAGGCTCGACGGCCGTCGGAGCTGCGTTTCTCGATCCAGACAAGCTGCATCTGATGAATCTGACACCACGATCGCTGACTTTCGTGCCCACCGGTGAACGTATCGCGGACCGCAAGCAGCTGGAACATCTTCGGGCAACGGACCCCGGCGGACTGGTACTTGTGGAGTTCCTCGACGAGAACGACACCGTGCAGCGCGAATTCCTCGAACGCGCGATGACTTTCGACCGTGCCGCCATCGCGAGCGACGCGATGCCACTGACCTGGCCAGGCCGTACCGCTGCCGATGCGTTGCAGTGGCCATTGCCGGAGAAGGCACTCGGCCACCCACGCGGCGCCGGCACCTATGCGCGAGCGATTCGTACGCTGTACCGCGAGCGTCAACTGCTGTCGCTGTCGGAGATCATCGCGCGCTGCTCGTTGATCCCCGCGCAGATTCTGGAGGAGTCGGTTCCCTCGAT
Organism: Rhodococcus sp. P4_F3_2; assembly: GCF_056401335.1. Taxonomy (NCBI): domain Bacteria; kingdom Bacillati; phylum Actinomycetota; class Actinomycetes; order Mycobacteriales; family Nocardiaceae; genus Rhodococcus; species Rhodococcus sp. P4_F3_2. The sequence continues at coordinate 154,166 of NZ_JBFUJN010000002.1, read as the reverse complement.
GGCGACGAAAGGTCGGATCAGCCCCGGTAGCGACGCGGACATCCTCGTTTTCGACCCCGAGCGAATCACCGACAACGCCACCTACATCGACGGCACCCGTCCCTCCACCGGAATCAGCCGCGTGCTGGTCGGCGGCGTACCCGTCGTCGAAGGCGGTGCCGTGGTCCAGGACGCGTTGCCCGGTCGCCCGGTACGCCGCTCATAGCCGGATCTCGTTCTGACCTGCATAGTTCTGACAGAAAGTCACCACACATGAACACATCGTCTGCAATCAACGGCACAATCGATGCCATGACGGATTTCGCGAACCCCCCGATCGGTTGGCAGCACAAGGCATTCGGCACCGACCTCGAAGGTCGCGACGGCTCCGACCTGGAGCCACTGGGGATCTCTGCGCTCGACGGCAACCTCCTGCTACCCGTGATGACACTCGATCGTGCAGCGATCGCGCACAATGTCGACCTCATGGCGCAGTTCTGCTCCGATCACGATGTGGATCTGGCGCCCCACGCGAAGACCACGATGAGCCCCGAACTGGTTCGTCGGCAACTCGACGCCGGGGCTTGGGCGATGACGGCGGCAACCGTTGCGCAGGCACGCATTCTGCGTGAGTTCGGTGTGGACACCATCATCATCGCCAGCCAGGTTCTCGATCCCGCTGGCATTCGGTGGATCTGCGACGCCCAGGCTACCGACCCCGATTTCTTCGTCACCACCCTCGTGGACTCGGTCGAGAGCGTCCGCCTGATGGAACAGTTGATCGCGAAAGTCTCACCGGCCAGCCGTATCCGGGTTCTCGTCGAACTCGGCTACGACAGCGGACGCGCGGGCGCTCGCACTGTCGAGCAAGCACTCGACGTCGCACGCGCAGCATCGCAGGCTCCTTCGTTGATTCTCACCGGAGTCGAGGGGTTCGAGGGCATGATGCCAGGAGCCTCGGTAGCAGCCCGCCGTATCTCCGTCGATTCGTATCTCAAATCCGCGCGGGTTTTCACGGAAATCTGTGTTGCCGAGAACCTGTTCGAGAACAACTCCGCGAAGGCTCCCCGGCCACTGGTCACTTTCGGCGGCAGTGCGTTTCACGATCTGGTTGTACGCGAGCTGGCCGGCCGGTGGGCACTCGACAACGGAGTACGCATCGTGCTGCGCAGCGGTTGCTACATCACTCACGATCACGGTCTCTATGCCGAGACTTCGCCATGGGCAGACGGACCACGAACTCTGCAGGGAGCCGCAGAGGTCTGGGGCGTAGTGCTCTCAATACCTGAACCCGGACGGGTGATCCTGGGCTTCGGCCGTCGCGACGTCGGCTCCGACGCAGGCTTTCCCATAGTCCTGTGGCGCCGACGCGACGGATCCAACCGACCAGCGCGAGAACTGACCATCACCGCACTCAACGACCAGCACGCGTACGTCGACGTTCCGGCTGACTTCGACGTGAAGGTCGGCGATCTGCTCGGTTGCGGAATCTCGCATCCCTGCACCACGTTCGACAAGTGGTCACTGATTCCCGAGGTCGATTCGGATTACCGCGTCGTCGGTACGGTGCACACCTACTTCTGAGGGGCCGGTTGCGGTCATCCGGCCTCAGTCGTCCTTCGGGTCACGCGGCAATTCGACGCGGAACGTCGTCCCCTGCCCGAGGGAGGTCTCGACGCTGACGGTTCCGTCATGCGCTGCAACCAAAGCCGAAACGATGGACAGGCCGAGACCGGCGCCCCCGGTCTCACGGGTGCGAGAGGTGTCGGCGCGGTAGAAACGCTCGAAGATCCGCGCGGCATCCTCGTCACTCAAACCCTGACCGGTATCCGAAACCTCGACCACCGCGGAGTTCTCGGTCGTACCGACACGAACGGTGACCTGCGCATCCGGCGGAGTGTGTTTGATCGCGTTGCCCACCAGATTGGCAACTACCTGACGCAGCCTGGCCTCGTCACCATGCACTTCGGGCAGGCCTGGGCCGCCGGTCATCTGAAGTTCGACAGTTCGATCCGGTGCGATCACTCGTGCCGCCTGTACCGAATCCGCCGCAACTGCAAGCAGATCCACAGGTTTGTTCTCGAGTGGACGCTGTTCGTCGAGTCTTGCCAGCATGAGCAGATCTTCGACCAGAAGTCCCATCCTCGACGCCTCGCCCTCGATCCGGTTCATCAGCGTTTCCGTATCAGTCATGGCGCCTTGGCGATACAGCTCGGCGAACCCACGAATAGTCGTCAAGGGTGTGCGCAACTCGTGGCTCGCGTCGCCGACAAACCTACGCATCTTCTCCTCGGAACGCCGTGCTGATTCCTCCGAAGCCTCGGTCGCGGCAAATGCGTGTTGAATCTGCGCGAGCATTCCGTTGAGCGCCACTGACAGTCGACCGACCTCGGTGCGGTCGTCACGCTCCGGGACCCGTCGATGAAGGTCGCCGGCGGCAATGGCAGCGGCAGTTTCCTCAACCTCGACCAGCGGACGAAGGCTCCGACGAACCACGAAATACGCTCCGCCGCCGAGGATCAGCAGGACAACCAGGCCGATGCCGAGTTGCAGGCCGACCAGGTCGTCGACGGTCTGTTCGATATCCGTCAGTCGCACACCGATAGTCGTGGTCGTGTTTTCGCGAACCGTCGTGAGCACGCGCCAGTTCACGTCCGAACCGTCGCTCGATCCGACGGTGATCGGGCCGTTGGTGGAATCTTTCGACAGGTCGGGTTCGGTCGTCGTCGACTTGTCGTTGAGAGTGATCACCTTCCCGTCCGGGGTCACCGTCCGAACGAAGAAGGGACTGGGCGGACGAGTTTGCGGACCGACATCGCTGGGTGGCTGCAAATCTCTGGTGTGCGGCTTTGCCCAGCCGTCGACCGCCTCGTACAGCGTTTTGTCGGTTCGCTGGGTCAGTGAATTCTCGAGAGCAGAAGTGACCGCGACGCCAGACGCCAACAGACCCAGCGCCGCCAACACCAGCAAGGCCGCAACCAAGGTGAAACGCAGCGGCAGTGAATGGAGACGGAAACGACCTCTCTTCTGCAGTTGGTCGCTTTCCGCGGCGGCGATCATTGCCGCGGTTCACGCATCACGTAGCCGACCCCACGCAATGTGTGAATCAGCGGCGTCTCCCCCGTATCCACCTTGCGCCGCAGGTAGGACACGTAGGACTCGACAACTCCGACCTCCCCGCCGAAGTCGTAGTTCCAGACGTGGTCGAGAATTCGAGGCTTACTGAGAACCGTCCCGGCATTGACCATGAAGTATCGGAGCAGTGTGAACTCGGTGGGTGAGAGTGCAACCAACTCGCCCTTCTTCCAGACCTCGCGGGTGTCGTCGTCGAGTTCGATGTCGGCGAACTTCACCCGCGGCGACTGCTCCGGTGCGACCCCGCGGCCGGCGCGGCGCAGGATGACCCGCAACCTCGTCACGACCTCTTCGAGGCTGAACGGCTTGGTCACGTAGTCGTCCGCGCCGAGGGTCAGGCCGCTGATCTTGTCGTCGAGCGAATCCTTCGCCGTCAGAAACAGGACCGGTGCGTCCACACCGTCGGCACGGAGGCGTCGAAGCAGACCGAAGCCGTCCATCCCGGGCATCATGACGTCGAGAACAATCGCGTCGGGACGGAATGTCCGTGCGACGTCCAGGCCTTGGGCTCCGCTCGAAGCAGTCGCCACCTCGAAACCCTGGAATCGGAGGCTCACGGAGAGCAACTCCACGATGGTGGGTTCGTCGTCGACGACGAGGATGCGGGCTTCGGGGGTCTTGTCGGTCACGAGAACCATCTTCTCCCCTGCCACTGGATTCTCGCTGTATGTTCCCTGGGAGCTTCCTGTGAACGGCTGAGTGCAGGCGAAAAGCTGGGGTACAGGCCCACGAACCGGAAGGATGCGGCATGTCACTTCCTCCACTGTGGAACATGGAATGCTTGACCTGGCGTATTCCTCTGTTCACCAACAACTCCGATCCCGGCGAGGATCCCGGCTTCGCGCCACCGGAGTCTTGGGCACAAGCCCTCGCGGCTGTAGCCCAAGATCTGCGTTGCCTGCGATTCGGAGCTGAAGTTGTTGTCGATCGTCTGATCTGGGAATTTTCGATCAACAGCGACTACAACGTCACGATCGGCTGGCAAGGCGCACGTGACATCGGCGGATTCAGCTACTTCAACGCACTGTCGATGGATACTGCATTCGCGGACGCTGCGGTGTGGGTCGCCGATATCGTTCAGACCAAATTGGCCGGCTACGACTTCGTTCAGTGGCCGAGCCGAGGGCGCCATCTGCTTGTTCCTCGACTTCGAGACGGGGAACCGGTGTGGATGGATCCGCACGGCGATGCGACGATCAGTCGTATCGGCGAGTTGTGCAAAAATTCGACGAATTATGCAGCAACGTAGCCCAGTTCAAATCGCTCAGCTCTACGGTTCGGTGGCGTCCGCGCTGGTCGGCGGTGTGGTGGCCGCGTACGCAGTGGCCGAGTCCCGAGTTGACGACTTCTCGTTCTCCGACGACGGCCTCACCTCGGTGGTGATCACGCCGCAGTGGGCGGGCGCAACTGCCGCTGTGGTTGCGACGGTCGGTGTTGCGCTACTACATCGCTGGGGACGTGGCGGACTCGCGAGTGTCTTCGCTGCCGTTGGCGCCCTCGTCATCGCGCTACCAGCATTCGTCCCTGTCTCCGCCTCGATATCGGTGACCCTGAACGCAATGGGAGCCGGCACTTTCCTCGCGGCGGCGGCATATCCGACGAAGAGTCACCGCGCAGCACAAATTGCTCTCGCACTCGGGGTGACCGCGACGACCCTGTACTTCGGCGCCGCAGACTTGTGGCGCGATCGCGTCGCAAGGTGGTCGCTCACACTTCCGGGCGATACCTACCCCGTGCCGTCCACGGTTCCCGTCTGGATACTGCTCGCTGCAACCCTTCTGGTAGCCGGAGTCGCCTTGGTCGCACGATCAGGTCAAGAGACGGACGACGTCGACACACGCCTGGTGACTTTGGGAGTTGTTCTGCCCCTGGCATTCACGGCCCTGTATGCATGGTTGGGCTCGACGTCGACATCGCATGGGTCCTGGGTGACGGCGGTGGTGATCGCGGTTGCCGTTACCGTCGCACTGGCTTGGCGTTTGCCGCAACACGACGCCCGCTTCATACTCGCCGGACTCGCAATCGGCGCGGTTTCGATCAGCTCGATTTCCTTTTCATCCGACTGGACTTGGGCGGTGCCCGCGGTGGGTGCTGCCCTGGCGCTGGGCGTCGCCGTCGGCTGGAAAAGACCGATGCCCCAACTCGGGCTGGGACTCCTTGCCGTGACCGCACTCTCGGGATTGCTGGATGCCGCCCTGACCACGGTTGCCTACGTCTTCGTCCTCCCACTTGCGCTGGGACTGGCCGTCGCGTCATGCATGCCTGTTGCCGTCGGAGCAGTCGCGAGCGGGTCCGTACTTCCCTTCACTCTTACCTTGTTCTCGGTTTCAGCGACCTTCCTGGACCCTGTCTCGCAGGAATTCGGGTGGTCGACCGCTCCGCTCGAGGAACACGGACCGGCCGCCGTGACCACGCCGATTCCTTTGACTGTTCTCGCTGCGACGGCGACGATCGTGGTGGCCATGTCGACCATCCATCTGAAGAGAGTTCGAACGGCTGTGGTGACCTAAATCGCCAGCTGATCGGGTCGGAACACAGAATTCTGTTGCTATGGTTGGGTGGTCAACGACGACATCCGGACGAGCGCACCGTACCCGGCCAGCGAAAAGACGGTGCCTTGGGAGTTGTTCACCATGGCATGGATCGTGCTCGTCATTTCCGGACTTTTCGAAGCTGTCTGGGCTACCGCGCTGGGTAAGTCCGACGGATTCAGCAAGATGTCACCCACCGTTGTCTTCATCCTCGGCCTGATCGTCAGTATGGCCGGCCTCGCGTATGCAATGCGCACCCTTCCCATCGGAACTGCGTACGCGGTCTGGGTCGGCATCGGCGCCGCCCTGACCGTCGGATACGCGATGATCACCGGTGCGGAGTCCACGTCGGTCGTCAAGATTCTGCTGATCCTTGGCATCGTCGGTTGTGTGGTCGGTCTGAAGGTCCTTCACTGACCGGCGATCCTGATGAGTGTTTGTGTGTTACCGGTTACAGTTAACGCATGAAACTGCTGGAGATGCTCACGCTTCCCCTACGCGCGGGCATTGCAGCCGCAGAGATCAGTTTGGGTATCGCCGAGCTGACGGTGACTACCGTCCGTATCGCCGTCGGTAATACCGGTGCCGTGACGGCGGGTGCTGCAGGCTTGGCCAGCCCTCGCGGACCCATGCAGATGATCCAGCAGTTGTCATCGCTTACTGCAGACGATCGGCCCATCGGGCAGGCCTTGGCCCCCGGTGGGCCGCTCGATCGCCTTCTCTCACCCGGCGGCCCGGTCGACAAACTGACTGCACCCGACGGCACTCTCGAACGACTTCTCGCTCCCGGCGGACCACTCGAAAGACTTCTTGCTCCCGGCGGACCGTTGGATCGGGTGCTCGCCGAGAACGGCGCCTTGGAACGGTTGCTCGCCCCGGACGGTCTCCTCGACCGAATGATGGCGGAGGACGGTCCGCTGGAACGACTGACCGCACAGGACGGTGCCGTCGAACGCCTGACTGCCAAGGACGGTGTCATCGATCGCGCACTGGCCGAGAACGGCATCCTCGAAACACTCTTGGCGGAGAACGGCGCCTTCGAACGGCTCATCGCCGAAGGCGGCCCGCTTGACCAGATCGTTGCACTGTCCGATACGTTGACTTCGCTCGCTCCCAACCTCGAGAGAATGAGCGCCAGCATCGAGGTACTGCAGGAAACAGTCGGAATCCTCAGTGCTGCAGTCGGTCCACTCGGAGAACTGGCCGGCAAGCTTCCCAATCGCTGGCTCAAGAGCAAGGGCGAACGCCCAGGGCCGGACCTTCCGATCGAATCGGCATAACAAACGGTTACTCGCCGATTACGTGGTCAGTTGTTGATCACGATGTTGAGGTTGATGATGATTCCGCCGAAAGTCAGAATCGTGTTGGCCAAGCCAACGGTCATTCCACTGTTCAGAGCCGCGATCAGTCCGTTCATCGTCGTATCCCCTTCACTGTCTGCGGGTTACGCGTACAAGATTGTGCGCTGGCGCTGACAATAGGCCAAGTTCGCGACCTGCGCGCCATTGCGGAGAAAACTTGTACCGCGGTCGCAGTTTCCGCGTTAACTGTTGCAGGACAACGCAATTCCATACTCGGCGCACTACCCGCAAATGACTGAACCAAACATCACGATTAGGCATACGTATCCCACCCGCATAACCGTCTGCCCCACCAGACACTTGTCCACCCAAACAGAGTGCACAACAGTTAGTCCGGTGCAACAATAAGACGAATCGGACATGCCTGCGACGTGATGGGGAAGGGTGGTTGAGACAATGACGGCGCCGCGCATTGCCAGAGAACACCGCGGCCCTACCGGGGGCCGAAATTCCGCGTCGCAGGACAGCCTGGACGCCGCCTCGGACGCCCTGCAATCGCTGTACGCGCACCTCGATCCACATGCCCAGGCCGAGCAATTTCTCGAACAGGTCTGCAAACACGCCGTCGATCTCATCGCCGACGCCGACATGGCCGGAATTACCATCGGCGGTTCGGATTCGACATTCCGAACCGTAGCCGCCACCCACCAACTTGTTCGCACCGTCGACTCGATCCAATTCCGACTGGACTACGGACCGAGTGTGACGTCGTCACGCACGGGCACGGTTGTACGTGCGCATGCCAGCGAAGCACACAGCCGGTGGCCTCAATTCGCAAGCGCGGCAAAAGCAGTCGGCGCCGTCAGCTTCCTGTCGATGCCATTGCCCGGCAGAGATCGCCCGCTGGGAACCCTCAACCTCTACAGCCACGACCTCCGAGGTTTCACCGGCGCCGACGTGGCATTGCTCCAACTGTTCGCCGTCACCTCGTCCTACGCACTGCACAGCTCGCAACGCCTCGACATCGCCAGAAAGCACGCGATGGACCTCGAGCGTGCACTCGAATCGAGAGGCGTCATCGAACAAGCCAAGGGCATCATCATGGGCACCCACCGCGTCGATGCCGACCGCGCCTTCCGCATCCTCATCCAGGACTCACAACGCAGCAACGTCAAACTGCGAGTGATCGCCCAGCAGTACATCGACGGTGCGATCGATCCGCGCCAGGCCACGAACAAGCCTGAGACCAACTGAACCCGGCAGACACAGCATCTCCGCAGACACAGTGCTTCGGCAAACACAGAGGCACCCACCAGAATCTTGGTGAGTGCCTCTACTTTCGGAGCCTCCTGTCGGGATTGAACCGACGACCTTTCGCTTACAAGGCGAATCTGCAAGCGAAGGGGGGCGAAGTCTAGCGTTGTGACCTGCGGGTTAAGGAAGTGGAACGAAGGGCGAAGAAGCCCAGGAATGCGCGGGTTGTGACAACTCGGTGACAACTCGGCCTAGGGAACTCCCGCACCGGGGTGGTGTGGATCGTTCTGCACGCGACGGTGAGTCAGGCAGTTACTTGCACAGGAAGGCTGCGGGCAGAACATAAGCGTCAATGCCTGCCGGCCTGCCGCCTGCATGCAACCCAGGAATCAACGTCCGCTTCGTCGAAAATCAATGGAGACGAGTTCGCATTTCCAGCCTTCCACGCCTTTGAATATAGTTCGTGGCCCTCCACCCGCAGGGTACGGATTCGCTGCGGCGAATGGCCCGTGCGCGCGCTCACTTGCCCGATTGTCAGGCAACCGTCGGGCGCCTGTGATCGCCGAGGTCGCGGCCTTCCGTCAACCTCGCCAACTTGACTTGGTGAGGCATACCGCGATGGGAAGTCCCTCGCTGGCTCATCGAGCGCGAGCGTGCGGACAACGTCCTCAACGATGGGCCGAAGGATCTCACGAAGGAGTTCAATTGTGGATTCATCAACTTCGATTGAATGCTGGTTTGCCATCCCTAAAGGCTCCTACTGCGAGTTTCCGTAGGCAACCGACCACGAAGCTATGCATCGCCGCCACGCACGGGCCTCGCTCAATAGCGGCTGTGAGATACGCCGAGTCTCCGATACGTACGGTCCGTCTGGTTTGATGCTGAAATGAAGAAGATTGTCGTCGGACTTGCCGTTACTGTCACGCTCTCACTTGCATCGTGCAGTGCAAGCGAGTCGACCCCGCCGACTGCGGAGACTGTAGCTTCGTCGATTGCCGCAACAACCACCCCGACTCCAATGATCCGCGTCAAGCAGGTGGGCGAGAAGGGGAATGCCGGTTGCATAGGAGATGGCAAATGTGACATCGAATTCACGGTCACTGACATCACCAGATCCGCCCCCTGTGTGGAATATCTGAAATACGTCGACAGCTCTGCGTCCAATATGGACCTGGTGACCGTCTCAATGGAGGTTATCGCCGAACCTGTATTTCAGATCCCCGAGGTTAATGGGGTATTCCTTCGCCAGTACTGGTCGGTCATTGGCCCGGATGGTTTCACCACCAGAGAGCCTGCCATCGCGGCTGCGTGCGGCGGAGAAGGAAGTGCGGGGATCAGATTCACTGAGCCTGGAATCAAAGAGCGATCAGTCGTGCCGCTCATTGTTCCGGCAGGCTCCACGGCAATCCGAATCGGCGAAGGTGGACGCGGCTGGGAATGGACAATTCCGGCGTAGGACTTCGCTAGTTCCATCGAGACTTCTGTGGGCTCGCGCCGGAGCATTCGGGCGTCCGGATCGTCTCGCCACAGCGCCGGCAGTAGTGCGTCCGATGGCCGCCGTTGTGAGCGGTCGTGCAGCCGCAGACCTCCCAGCCGACGAGGCATGTGTTCGCCGCCAGTGGATGCCCGTTCGGGCAGCGTTGTGGGGCTCGTTCCGTCGACCGCATTCTCTAAGATTCGCACACCTGTTCGACGAGTGGTAGCGTCGGTTCCGCGGGGTCCGGAGGGTAAGGGAAGACCAGCCGGGCCCTGCCAATCGATGTGTTTACGGCATTCCAGAAGCGGATATAATTCCTTTGCTGCGGCGATTCTGAGTGGGTCAGTTCAGCCGCGCAAGGCCTGCCCTCCGGCTGTCCATTCGCCGGGGGTGGGCCCTCCCTTACAAGGCTGAGAGCGGCCTCCATACTCCTCCTGAGGGTTGGGCCGCGCTCATCCGTTTGGTGGATTTCTGTCCGATTCGCTCGTTTGCTTAATGCTTGCCAAATACGTTCGAGGGGTCGGATTCAATCGAGGGGTCGGATCCGGCTTGCGGTTGGTCATTCGTGTTGTGTGCTCGACGCGGGTGGCGTTCGACGGGACCCGGTCACACCTGGCCAGGCCGGGTCCCCACGCAAACAACATCATTCCAACAGTCCGAGGTCCTTCTCCCACCGCGCCTACAGTCCGCCCCGCGGGTCGCAAGGTAAGGGCAGGCCAGCACGGCCGCGCTCAGACATGCACCGGATCGCGCGCCGAAGTAGTATCGCCGGTGCGCGTTGCACCCCCCGCGACGCGTACCCGGCCCGCTCGACGAGTCCCCCCGATTTAGCTCGGGCGGGCCACCTTATGGACTGTGCGTCTATTCCTTAGTCGAATTTGGGCGCACAAAGCCCGAGAACTGCGTGTCGAGACTGGGGAGTGGTGCGACACGCGCGCCCACCGAGTTGCGGCACAAGAAATGCTCGGTGGGCACCTCCTCGATGATCAGCGGGTTAGTCCCTCCTTCGGTAAAATCAGATCGGCATCCGGCCTCCAACGTCGATGCACGCCTCACCCACAATGTGGTCACGCGCAGGTCGAGTGAGGCAACCAATCTGGTCCGCCCGGTCGTTGCTGACTAGCGAACGGGCGGACCGCCCATGTTTGCAAAGCGAACGGCCGGGGCACCTCCGGTTTGGTCCGCCGGAACGAACCCCACCTGATCTCCGGCGGACCACTGATCTGCGTGTCGAACTTTCATCGGTCCCGACACGCATGGTCCGCCGACTGGATGTTCACAGCTACCGTCGGCGGACCACCAAGACCGCGCGCCCGTCCCCGACAGTTCGAGCGCGCCGCCCACCGAGCTGCGATCACACTCCGCGCCGGTGGGCGTTTGGCTACCTCTCACACTCGGCACGCTGACCCACTCCGGCCCTTGATAGTGCGCCCAGCGACGACTTTCGCGCCAACCTTAGGGAAGAGAACCACCAGGGCCGCCGTCGACCCACCTAATAGCCTGTGAGCCATTCTACGGGCGGTTCCCCCACTCAAAGATGTTGTAACTCATTGCGGCACAATTGGAATCGAAACCAATTGCCCGCCCGGAAAGGTTGCAATCATCCGTTTTGTACGGTAGATTAAATCTTGTCAGGCTACAGGGGCCAGGCAAACAATTGCAGAGTGGAGATGATGTGGACTGGTTTGATCGGTCAATCACCATCGTGGCGCTTCTCGTAGGGCTGTACAGCCTCTACCTGCAACGCCAGACCCCGCCGGGTAAGCACCGGAGAAAGGGGAAGGATGGATAGTTGATCGGAGCCGGGAGTGCTAGCGACACCCCCGGTTCCACCAACCAGTATCCCATCATCGACACGCAGGGAAAGGATGAACCATGACAAGAGCTGAAGGCCTCGGCATTCTCGCTGTCGTTCTCATGGCGATCGCGCTTGTGATCGGGATCGTGAACGGGCGTAGCGGAGTCGAACTCGGAATCTACGTCGCATTATTGGTGCTGTTCATTGGCCTCAATGGCCGACTCGCATGGAAGCGTCGGCATGGCGCAGCGTAAGACGGCGCGCTTCCTGTCCAAGCGTCAGTTCGCCGAGCGGATCGGCGCCAAGGATCCGACGCTGAGCGGGTACAACCTGCCTGAGCCGGACGTAACGATCGGACCGGTAAACGCTGACGGTTCTCTGCCTCGTGGAACATTCGCCGGGTGGACCGAGAAGACGATCGACGAATGGCAGGCCGACCGTCCGGGGCACGGTGGCCGGCCGCCAAACGCGAGGAAGGGCGCTCGATGAATGGCTCGGCAACGTACCGGATAGTCGAAGGTGAGCCGATACCTGAGGGCACCCGAGTTGCGTTCACCGCGGGGGATGGGCTCGTAGTCGACGCGCCCGGAACTGTCACTCGCTACTACAGCGTCAGCCGCCCAATCGTCGAGGTTGTGCTTGACGACGGAAGCCACTGGCTCGCGCAGCCGTGGCACTTGAAGGTGATTCCCGACGAGATCTGAGGAGGAGTTGGGCCCAGCCCGGCCACCAATCTGCGCTCTTCCATGGAGGGTGACATGCAGCACACGCCGCTGCCGGACCCCCTCGCTACGATCAGTAACACACAAAATCGGCGCGGCCCCGACGATCAGCGAAGATCCCGAAGAGCGAACCGTACGGTTCTCTACCCGTTATTCGAACGTGATGAAATGGGACTGAAAGGGCCGCGTCGAGACTTGACCATTTCCGCGCGGACGGCCATGCTAGTGCCACGGAAGTTGGTGAATCGAGGGTCGTGCCTGATTCGCGTAAATGTAAAAAAGATGGACCCCGCTCAGGCGGGGTCCATTTTTTGTGGCTCGCACCGCTCGGCGGCATGTGCGGGGCATCACGCCGGTGGCTTCACAAACCTCGACGCCGCTCGTTGTGACCTGGGAATTACACCGACGTGACTCACAACATCTCGCGTTATGTGTTTCTGTCGGCCACTAGGTGTAGTGTCTTGGACACACGACCCGCAATTTCGATTTTCCGACAACAGAGAGGCTGTCAGTCATGAGCCCCATTCCGTACGCGATCACACGCCATGCCTCCGGATCACCCGGCTAGGCGTCTCAACTCTCGCGGCCTTCGATTCGGTAGTTCAGAACTACTGCGAGAGTCCACATTCTGTACAGACCGGCGTTCCGTAGTATCCCGTGATCCGCCCGTCAGAAGCCATGGTCACTGCTCCATTCGTGACTTCATCCGAGCCCGGGGACCACCCTTCGAGCTTGAACCATTCGCACCCGCATCTGCGGCAGCGCACTGGTTCCTCGCTCGCCGTCGGGGAAAACCCCGCACGGTTTGGAAACTGAAGTACAGGAGCAATACCCATGATCAACCCTTCTACGCCCCTTGGGCTTCACGGCGGCTACAAGACCGGTCAGCGTGTTCCCGTGACTGGGAATTACATCGACCAGTACGGCACCGTCACTCACCATGACAAGCATTCGACCTTCCCTCCCTGCATTGGGAGGAAGGGCGAATGTGCCGAACGTAAGCTGGTGGGTTCCGCAGCTCGAACTGCGTAATCCAACTCTCATCTGATGGATCATCCAGAGCATGCCAAATAGCGACTCGGTTTGCTTCGGATCATGCATTTCTACCACTGTTCGACTCGGGATGTTCAATCAACGAGTGAATTGCCTGGTAAACGAAACAAAACCCCCAACCTCATTCCGAGGTTGGGGGTTTTGCCGTGCACGGTCATGCAGGTATCACACGCAAGTAGGTTCCGGAGCCCGATGCGACGGTGCGGTTTGCGGCGACACCGGAATTGTTCCAGCCCTCGCAGGTGAGAAGGTCCCCATCTGCAAGGGACAGGGTGAACGAGTGCGCGAATGTTTGACCAGTCGTCGCCCCTTTTGTCCACACGACGGCGCCGTTCTTCAACACGCGCCAGTCCTTGTTCGCTGTCCCGAGAACCGTCCACGCCGAACCGACCTCGATCGTGGCAGTGCCAGAACCCTTCACCTGGAGTGCGTTCCCGGTGACGGTGGAGCTCGCGTCCGCAGTCCACGCAGTGATCGCCGTCCACGTGCTGCCTGACGCCAGCTGTTGATCGCCGCTCTTTGTCATTCCAACCGCTGAGAACGACGAGTAGATCGTCTCCCACGCCGAGCCTGTCCAGCGGTGCGAGGACTTGATGTCCTTCCATGCGCTGCCGGTCCACATCGTCCTTCGGAGAACCTTCTTGAACGCGGTGCCGTTCCAGATGTGTGCAGACATTGCCTACTCCGTCACGTGGTAGATGACGCCGGTGATCTGGCCTGTCGTCGGCAGGACAGTCACGAACTGGTTCGCGTCACCGCGCATCGCCGTCGACGACGTCGTTCCGATCGACAGGTTCGAGTTTCCCGTGCCCGCACCGATCGCAGTACGCGCAGCAGCAGCATCGGTAGCCTTCATGACGTTTCGCCCCACAGTCGTAGCGTCCGAGATGTCGGCAGCTGCATGCGTGTGCGCCGTCGCCGACTTCCCGTCGAGCGCAGTCTGTAGACCGGTGACATTCCCGATCGCGTGAGTGTGCGCGGTCGGTGGTCGAGCGTCAGTCAATCGTGCATCGGTCCCCTGGACTGCACTATCGGCCTTGTCGAGACTCGCCTGCACCGCCGCGCCGAGCTTCGGTTTCGTGACAGCGCCGTCTTGCACCTTGATCGTCGAGATCGCATTGTCGGCAACTGCGCCAGTGGCGATTTCATCCGCCGCAGCCTCGGCGCGGTCAGCTTCGGCCGCAGATCGATCGGCGTGGATCGAGGATGCGTTCGCAGAGGTAGCCGAAGATGTCGCGCTCAGGTTCGCCGCACCGGCCTGCGCACTGGCGGTGCTCGCAAATCCTTCGGCCTGCGTCGTCGCAGACAGCGTCACATCGCGAGCTGCAATCGTTGCAGCTTTGTCGGCTGCCACCGTCCCAACGCTCGCATCGACGGACGCCTTCGCGTTGAGCGTGTCCGTCCGCGCCGTGTCGACCTGCCCCTTCGCTGCAAGTGTCGCGTCACGCGCTGTGAACGTGTCCGCCTTGGCCGTGTCAACCGCCGTGCGAGATGCAGCCGCCGACGCCGCGTCTGCCGATGCCTGCGTGAGTGCGGGGACTGTGACCTTGGGTAGAGCAGTGCTGTCCTCGAGTCCGAACTGCAGCTGATTGCCCGTCACTGCAACGGAATTGATGGAAAGTCCGCGTTCACCACGGAACGCTGCTCCTTCGCCGTCGGCCGGCCACCCTCCGGTGCCGTAGATGTAGAGCAATCCGTCGGCATTGACGACGAATGCTGCGCCGAGATCCCACGGGCCGGGGCCGAGATCTGCGTACGTCGGCACGGATCCGGAGAGGGTGACGCCAGCGCCGATGTCGCCCTTCTCGCCCTTCGTGATCACCTTGTGGTCGGAGATGATGATCTGTTCGAGTTCCGAAAGTCGATGGGAACCAGAGTCCGGAATCATGAAATCGTAAGTCGCTCGCCAATTCTGGGTTGCGATCGTGACGCGCCCCGGCCCAGGGTCGAGATCCGGGGAGGTGACGCGTCCTGACGCGTCGGCGTAGACCGGGATATCGGTCGGGGTGATCATGCCGTCGCCGTCGGCCTTGGTGCGATACGGGACGCCGTGGAAGGTTGCTGTTACCTTGTCCGGCCGGAGTGCGAGATCTTGAAAGTCCTCGAAGATGATGGTCACGTCATTACCCCTGTCCCGTATCGCCTTCGTTGATTTTGCGGCTGATGTGTTGCACAGAAAGGCGATTGAAGGCGGGTCCGCCGAGCGCGCCACGGCCGGGTGCCATTTCGGTGATGTAGATCTGCACCTGATATCCCGGTGTCGGAACGACCACTGACGTGATGTTCGTCGACGAGAACGGTTCCTGATCTGTCATGCGCGTCTTTTGTCTCGAGAAGACTTGACCAGACGGGTCTAGGACGCGAATCTCCCACTCGACCATGCCCGAGAGGAACTGAATGTAGTCGATCCACAGCTGACAGCGGATGTCCCACAGGCCTTGATCGTCGAACACGATTCGCCCGCTCGCAAGGTGGCAACCTTGCATCGGTCCCACCTTGTTGGTGAATCCGACCTGTCCCTTGTTGAAGAGTCCTGCAACAGTGTTCGCGTAAGCGGATCCGTAGTCGAGTAGCGGTGACAGCAGATCCGTTCTCTCGTTCAAATCCTCCTGCCCATCACGCATTCCAAGTCCGAGCTTTTCTGCAATGTCCTTGGTGTCTTGCGCTCCGGAGCCGGATGGTGGGGGTACAAACTGATCAGGTGAGGTCATCTCTCACACCTCCTCTTTGAGTGAGTCGGGAACGTCGGGCGGTTGCTGTCCCGGCACGTGATGTTCGATCCAGCGCAACAGCTCTCGAATGAATGCGAGCGCGAGCCGGAACCGCTTCTGTTCGTCCCGAAGCTTTGATTCCAGGCGGTTGATTCGCTCGTCTTGCTGAGTGATTCGAGCGTCCATCCGCGCGAACTGAACTTCGTTGGCTTTGAACAGTTCTGCCCAGTTGTCTGTTGTGTTCGATTCCCTGGACGAGGCCCTGGCGAGCCGTGCGCCGAGATATCCGAATATTCCGGCAAGGATCGTGGCTGCGACGCCAGCGAGTGTCATTCCGATGGGCGACATTCCACCCCCCGTGGAAACGCGGGAGGGTGTGAGCGTTCACTGAGCGCAGCCACACAGATAGCCAGACCGGCGATGGCTACGTAACTCATCGCGGAGACGTACGCACGCGGTATGTGCAAGAAGATCTGCGAGAGCATGAAACTGCCCGCCCAAAGAAGATTGAAGGCGATGGCGAATCCGAATCCGATCGGTTGAAGTCGCCGCCAGAAGACAGCCACGATAGCGACAGCGCCGGTGACGATCCAGCCGACCGCATACCAGGACAGTGGGATTAGGTGGTCTACGAACGCGAGTTGAGCGGGTGACGAGTCCGGGGATCGCGGACCGATGTACGACGATCCCCGGACTACAGAGGTGGCACCCAGGATTGCGAGGGCAATTCTTCGGACCATCACTGGCCCCCTTACTGGGTCAGTGGGTCAATTGCGTTTGCGGTGCTTGCCGGTTCCGAAAGCGACATCGTCCGCAGATGGATCCGGTTCCGGGTCTGCCGAAGCGGACTCGACTGCGAGCAATTCCGGCCGAATGGGAGCCAGTGAGGGCAAACCCTTCGTAGATCCGAAATTGCTCGTGGCGAGTGACGTCAGGACCGAAAACAGTGCTGCCGTCGCCGCCAGCGTGAGCGCGTCGCGCCAATTCACGTCCGCGAGTGTTCCCGTTGCCGGAATCGCGCCGACCAGCGCGCTGACGAATGTACGTCCTACGCGGTCGGCCAGGTCGATGACGAAATTGCCGGAGGTGAGCGCTGTCGATGTCGACAGTGCAATCAGGAACGACACGAGCGTCGCAAGCGCGGCCGACGACAGCGCTGTCGTCCACGACACCGACACGATGGTCGCGCCGGCACCTACGAAGATGAGCAATGTCTGCACGAACGTTTTGCCGCTGCGATCGAGCAGGTCCAGCCAGAAGGCGCGTGAGTCGATCGTGTTGGTGCCGACGAGCTGGACGCCGACGGTGACCGTGTTCTCGGGTTCAGCCATCAGCCGTCCCCTTCTGACGCGCGATGGCTGCGTTAGCCCAGAACATCGCTTCTTCGAGCTTGGTGAGCGCGAGAGCCTTCTCGCGACTTGGCGGCAGGTCTCGGTCGAATCGATGGCCGAGTTCCTTGCAGGCGTTGCGGACACTGTCGTGTTCCGCTCGCTTCTCCTGAGTGGTCGCCGGATGGAAAGCGAACCGGTTCTCGACGTCCTGTGACGTACGCGGATCGTGGTAACTCATCACTTACCCCCAAGGATCTCGATCGCACCCGACGGATGCCAGAGCAGGGATCCGCGGTCGAAGTCCTGACGCCGGCCACCTTCGTGGTCGTACTCGTCAGATGTCGGCCATCCGAGTTTCGTGGGCTGTCCGTCGACGCCGCGCACGCCGCCCTCTTCGATCCAGCGTCGACCGATGACGCCGTGGCAGACGAAACCAGGCGTGCCGTAGCGCCGAGCGATGGTGCCGCCCTGGAAGCTCTGCAGGTCACCTTCGCCTTCGTAGACGACGTGGAACCGTTGTGGGTAGCCGAGAAACTCGATCTCCCAGCCGCGGGCAGCCCATACCTCGTAGACCAGCTTCGGCACCGGTAACGCGCCTGTATCGGGGTGCCAGTAGATCGAACCGTTCTCGAAGTCTGCGTAGCGGCCGACGCCGTCCTTGCATGGCTTCTCGCCATCGTGCAGACGCTTGCCGAGCCAATCGGAGAAGAACCGGACACGGTCGATCTGGTTCTCGATGACGGGCTCTTCCGGCTTGACGCCGTTCAGTTCGGCAATCATGTTGTCGACATCGGCGCGGAACTTGCCCATGTCCATTCCGCCCGGATCCCACTTGCCTTGGACCTTCGCCCACTCTTTGTGGCCGATTGTGCGCGTCGAGCTATACCCGAGCTTGTGGAGGATCGCGGCATTGATGCGTACGTACGCCCAATACTGTTCGGAAGACCAACCTTCGGTACCGCTGTTCTCCGCCTCGATACCGATGGTGACCCAGTTCGCGGCATTCGTTCGAATACCAGGCCAGGAACCTTCGCCAGCGTGGTAGGCGATACCGACGCCGCAGACGGTCGCAACACCCTTGCGGGAGAGATGGATCTGCGAAGCCAGTCCGAGCGACGGGTGATTCGCGATCGCACCGGGGCCAGGATTCGACCCGACCGGAGCGCCAGTGTGATGGTCGATGACGCCCCAGATTTCGCCGAAATCTCCGTGCCCTCGATCGAGTGCGCCCGGATAGAGCGAGACGCTTACGCCCGCATCTCGAATGACCTGCTCGAGCCAGACGGGATCACCTGTCCATGTCATTGCTTGTCCTTTCGTGAGTTCTTTTTCGCGCGCATGGCGTCGTATTTCGCCAGCGCTTTGCGGACCTTCTCGATCTCTTTCTCGGGAAGGTCGTCGAGAGGAAGATCGTCGAGTTCCGGTGTGGGAACTTGGCGTTCGATCGGCTTGTCGATGTCGACCCACTGACCAAGGTTGTTCGGGCCGATCTCACCGACGAGCGGCGGCTGATAGTGGACGAGCGGGCCGACGTGAATTCGCACGATCCATGACCCGGTCTGACTTGGTCGGCCGACGATTAGTCCACTGTGCTTGTCCAGTCCGAGTCCGGGCGGGACGCGGCTACCAGTGACGATGCGCCACGCGGTTTTGTCGGCGTCCGGCACTGGAATAGTCAGCGGCCGATCGAGTAAATACTCGTCCACTGCGCCCGAGAGCTGCTCGACGATGCGGATCCGCAACGTCACCGACCGCGGAGCGATGTTCGGTAACTTCACGCCGAGATCTTCGAGAAACTTCCCGAGAGCATTCAATTGCGGAGTCTCGAAAGAAACTCCGGCCGAGCCGTTCTCGTCGAACGGCGGATGCAGAAAGATGAAACTGTACGGATGCATCGTCTCCGGCCAGCTGTACGGAAACGCTGGATGGTGCTCCGCCATAGTCGATCGCTCCTAGATGAGGTTCTGGTACCTGGTGGATTCCGCGTGCAGGGTTTCGATCAAGCGCAGTGCAGACGAACCGGGTAGCTCGTCTTCGCGTGAGTCGCCGATCGTGATCTCCCATATCGGTGGCTGCGTGCGCGACCACCGACGACGCTTCTTGACGACGTATGAGAGCCAGATTCGTTTTCCGATCTCGAACCCACAGCGGTGCCCCAGGTCGACGTCTTGGCCGATTCGGTATGGCACGCTGTCGATCACGCCCGCAGTGAACGAGATGAACCCGCGTTTCTCGTGCAGGGCAACTCGGCCACCCTGCAGCCCGGACAGTGACCAGGCGTCACCCGGCGCGTACGTCTGTCGATACGAGTGTGAGCCCATCGACTGTTTGCGCTTGGTGTTCGTGAACCGCTGCCACGCGAGAATGACGTCTTCGACAGCTCGGTCGAATATGCCGAGCCCGAGCGCTGGCAGGCCTATGAGTAGACCGATGTACGCCAATGCAGAGTTCAGCAAGAGCTTGACCGAATTGTTCACCCACTGAGGACTTTTCCCGCCGATGATCACGGTGTGACCGGTCGCGTGATGTATCCCCATCTTCGAGTTCACGAGGCCTTGATGTTGCGATCTTCGCCAGATCACCACCGGAGGATTGACGCCGGCCGGAGGTACTTGACCGGAGTTCGGATCCGCGATCGTGACCGTCTCTGACGTGCCGTCGGGGAAGACCACGCGCACGAGATCGAGGATCGGATCGAGGAACGTTCCGGTTGCACCACTGACGAACGACGCTTCGACAACGTCGATGATCAGCGTCGGTTCAGTGAGAATGCAGTAATCGGGGAACGGTTGTGAGTCGCCGGGCATCCACCGCTGCGTCGTGAGCATCAGGCCGGCGTCTTCGAGCGTGGCCTTGATCAGATCCCACAGGTTATCGAACCGTGCTGCGAGAACAGTCCACTCGGATGTGTCCGGACCGATCTGCGGGGCGATCAGTACCTTCCACTTCGAGGGGTCGATGTTGTTCTTCCAGTAGGTCTTGTCCCACAGGTTGAACGGGTGCGGAAGCCAACTCGATTGGTACTCGCGGAGGAAGTTCCGGAACAGATACGAGCGAACCGCGGTCTTCGCGCGTTTGGCCTGGACGTCGGACTTCGGAAACTGAAACTCCAACGGTGCGAGCGTATTTGCCCATGCCAAGTTGTTCTTGACGTGCTCGATGTCTTCGAGACCGATCACTGTGACGCGTTCGTAGCCATCGTCAGCGTTGAACTCGACCTCGATATCGATGACCTTGTACCCGATGCGTTTCTCGGGGTTGTCGATCGGCTCGACATAGAAGTGAATGTCTTCTTCGACCGTGTTCTGATAGACGAGCCAGTCATTCCACGGATGGTCGCCAGGGAGAACGAACCGTCCTTCCTCGGTGTCGTTGATCATCTTGCCGAAGTCGACTTCTTCTTCTCCGACGATCTCGGTGATCAGCCGCCACTCTTTGTCGCACAGCCCGATTCGATCGCGCGCGTTGTGATCGCGTTCTTCCTTCTCGCGCCGAGCGGTGATCTTTTCCGAGACTGCACTGAGAACGCTCACCGGATCACCCCCACGGCTTCGAGTACTGGTCGATCAATTCGATGCGAATGTCGCCAGTGCCCTTGATCTTGAACTGAATCGGATAGATGGTTCGCGGCGGAATCGGATCCGTGAACGTGACACCGCGCATCGCTTCCGGCCACACGGCCGGCCCGTTTTCGACTTCGAGCGTTCGAACCTGCGGATCCGTGTACAGCTTCCAGTTCTGATTGAGCGCCGGCATCTTCACCATCCGCGATGTCGTGCCGTCTTGGATTTCCCAAGTCGATCCGGGCGTGCCGAGAATGATCGGCCACAACGGCCGGTCCGTCGGATTGGTGAGTTCGAAGATTCGCTGACCTGAGACGACTTGCTCGTCTTCGCGCATCCCCGCTTGCCATGCCGGATTGCAAGCGACTAACTCCATGTCGTGCTCCATGAAGTTGTTCACGTCGGGCGCGATCGACCACTCCGATGGAGGGTTCTTGCTCTTGCGGATATCGAGCCAGCGGTACGGGCCGCTGCCTTTACTCGCCGTGAAACGCCCGGCCCTCTCTGTCGACCAGCCGTCCCACCAAGCACTTTCGACTTCGTCGTGGATGTCCTCGTTTGCCCCTCGCGTACCGATGAGAAGTCCGACCTTGCGCTCGTCCTCGATCGTTTTACGGGGCGTCGAACCGATCTGCCACGCGCCCGATGACGTAACGAGTTCGGTCGGTGGCAAATACAGTCCCGATGCCTTGTCGAGAATCGCAACGTTCTCCGCGGCCTCCATGAACCCGTAGAGGTGCCACGGACGGCCGAGAATATCTATGTAGCCGAAATTCTTTGCCATGCGTGGCACCTCCTACGAATCGTTGTCACCGGCGCCGGGAACGGTGAGCGACAGTCCGCTGGCCACCGCCGGTTTGGGTCCGGCGCTGCCAGCGTTCGAACATCGAAAACATCTGCTCCTCGTCGAGCAGTCCGGTGAACGTGGGGGCATATGTCGTGCTCCCCCCACCGCGTTGGTTGCCGGATTCGAAGTCGTTCAGAACGTCTCCTCGGTCGAGAACCCCGACAAGACGGTTGAAGTCCTGCGTGGTCCGCGGCGACAGAACCCGCTCAGGCTCGAGAATCGCCTTGGGCATGAATCCCAAGCCCGATGCCTCACCGCCCTGATCGAACGCACTCAACTTCTTGAGCGTCCCTAGTGGGTCATTCCAGTCCGGCGTGAACGGAAGCTGAGTCATCGCTTCCGACAAGCTGATGGTCATCGTCGGTGGAGCAACGATTTCCGTCGCGGGAGTTGCACCCAACGGCTTCGGCTTCTTGAGTGGTTCCGTCGTGCGCGCACCGGTGGGTCCGGTGTTGTCTGCGAAGAACTTGTTCGGATCCGCAAGAAGTGAGTCCTGCAGTCCGAACGTCTCGAGTAGCCCGTTGGCCAAGATGCCGCCGAGGTCGGAACCGATCTCTGCGAACGTCTTCAGCCGAGACTTGTCGCCGGGCTTGTCCCCTTCCTCGAGCAACTTCTTCTGAGTCTCCGACAAGCGGTTACGCGCCGCATAGACGGCCATGTCGGCCTTCTCTTTGTCGATGCTCGTGGAATCCGCCTCGCCATACGCCCGGTCGCGTGCGATTTCAGCCTCGGTGACAGCGATCTCCGCATTGCGGAGCTCCATCGCCTCATCCGTCATCTCGCCCGGCAGATCCGGGGCAGGACCGTAGGACTTGGCACTGCCGGCACCCTCGCGCTTTGCTTCCAGGTCGATGACCCGTTGCTCTGCGCGCTGCACCCTGAGGTCAGCCTGTTGCCGGTCGGCATCAGACTTCTTCTCGTTGGCGTAGACCTTGTCTCGGGCCTCTTTGGCCTGCTGAATCGAGACACGAGCCGATTCAAGCGCCAGGTCGTCCTTCTCGGTCCACGTCGATTCGCCACTCGAATACTGATTGGCCGATGTGCCCGATCCCGGCGAGTATCCACCGGCGATCTTGTCGAGCGGCAGGTGAAACTTGTACGGGAACTGTCCGTCATTCGCACCAACGGCAGGCGCACCAATCCGTGCATCGCCATGTGAACCACCGGATTCGACAGGCTGGCCGTCGAGAGTCGCGGCCATATGCTCTTCCGAGACGCCCACATTGAACGGCGAGGCCGAGTTCAGCCCCTTCGCGAGACCTGCTGTCGCGCCGCCGATCAGGCTGTAGGTCGTGTAAATCCGACTGGTGGCCTTGCCGAATCCCATGAGGATCTGCTGCAGCCATCCGACGAATCCGGAACAGTCGAACCCGTCAGGGCCGACGCCACCCCACTTGTACTTGACCCCGGTGACGCTTCGCGCTGCGTCGACCGCAGTTCCGACGATGCCACCGGCGGCATGCCTCGGAAGAATCTTCTCCAGCCAAGGTTCATCTCTGTTAATTGCCCCGAGAACACGGTTCCATTTCTCGGAGGATTTCCCGTTGATGATCCATTCGCCCTTGTCAGCCCAAGTGGTAGGAACGCCATCAGCGCCGATTCCCAGGAACCCGTCGACCGTGTCAGTGCCCGGGCCGACCGTAGGTAGTCGCGATCCACCCGAGTTCTTCGGAAGCCGCGCACCACGATGGTTTCCAAAGACCCCGAACGGCAAAGGTGTCGACATCGGCGCCGCAACCTGCGGCGTGATCGTCAGGTTCTGCGCGAACTGATTCTTCAAGGCATTGAGGTTGTTCAACTTTGCCGTAGCCTCGTCGGCCTCAACCTGAATGAGCGTGTACTTGCTCGGAGGAATCAGGTTGAACTGAGCGATGAGGTCCATCACCGCTTGACGCGGAATCCCAGCCTTCTCCGCCTGCTCGATAAACGACTGCTGAACCGCCATGCCGGCATCGACAGCGGCCTGCGCCGCCTCCTCATGCGACTGCTTCTGCTTGATCCCGTTCGCGTAGGCCGAGTTTGCCGCCATATCTATCGCAGACTGCATATTCTTGGTCTCATTGCGCAGTCGCGATCCAGCTGCCGTCGCGGTGTCGATATCACCGGATGCCAGGACAACACTTGCGCCAGCTGTCGCAGCAGCCTCAGAGAATGAGCGCAAAGTATCGTTTACGAACTGCTGCGCGTCGCCGACCGAATTCTGCTCGCCGCGCTGACGAGCGAGAGCCGAGTTCATCGCGTCAATACCGGACGCCGCCGATACGGAGCCGTCATTGATGGCCTTCACGGCTGCTGAGAACTCGCCAGCTGGAGTCTTAAGCTCCTCCAGCGTCTTACGCTGTTTGTCGAAGATGTCGACCAGCGCCCCACCGCCTTCGGTGGTCTGCAGAATCTGATCCGTGAACGCCTTGTACGCATCCTTTGGCCCGGTGAGAACCTTCGCGATGTCGGACGTCGACATGTTCAGCTTGTCGAACGCTGCCGACGCATCTCGGCCCTTCTTGCCGAGATCCTCTGCAGTAGAGAACGACTTCATGGCTGTGCCGTCAATTCGGCCGTCGACAGAGTCCCAAACGGTGGCGATAGACGACCCGATGCCGCCCCAGATGCCCGGAGCGGAGTCGGCAAATTCCTTCTGTGCAGTCCGTGCCGAGTTGACCTGAGCCTCGACGACGCTCAGCACACCGGAATCGGCGATACCGTTGGACTTGTCGAAAGCGTTCTTCAGATCGTTGTTCGAATCACGAACGCTGACTGCATAGTCGGCATATGTCTTCTGAGAGTTCTTGATCTTGTCGTTGGCGCCAGAGAACTTCGATCCCATGTACATAACCGCGGCGCCGGCGGCCATGACGCCCGCTACAACCGGACCGCCCAGAAGGCCGACAGCACTGCCGAGTCCCGACTTGAGTCCATTCATTGCCGTCGTTCCCGCGCCTGCGACTCGCGCGCCCATCATCGCGGTAGAGGCAACCGCCTGACGCATGCCACCAACCAGAAGGCCCGATGATGCAGCCGCCGCCCGCTGGGCTACCGCGTACGCAACTAGCGATGACGTCGCGGAAGCTGTCGCTACAGCTGAGAGTCGGGTTGTGACGGCGAGTCTGGCACGGGAGGCCAAGCTTGCCTGTTCCGGAGGAAGAGTGCCGCCCAGCGTGACAATGTAGGCACGCATGGATACCGAGTGCGCATTCAGCGCTCGCGTCATCGCCATCTGCGATGCAATCGTCGCCGGAGTTTGGATTGCCGCCAGGAATCGGCCGATGTTACCGATTGCTGTGGTCGCCTTGATGCTGATCAAAGCGCCCGCGAGCCCGACCACCGCAACCTGTGCGATCGTGGAATGATCAGCCAGGAAGCCCATCATCGAGCCGAGCATTTTGATTCCAGTTACAGCGACTGTCGCAGTGTCACCGCCAAGCCCAACAAGTGCCGTTGCCCCACCCGCCGCCGCCGAGCCCACGGACTTCAATGCCCCTGTGAGGGTGCTTGCCCCGGACTCGACCTTGCCCATCGCACCTGCAGCCTCGCCGCCGGTGCCCTTGACTACATCAAGGAATGCGGTGAACTTTTCCGCGGACGGTGACTTGACTACGCCCCAGAGCGCCTGTGCGCCTTCACGGATCCGGAACAAGACGTCGACTGCTTTGGAATCCTCGAGCTGTCCCCAGATTGGATTGGTGTAGTCGCCCTTGAAGAGGATGTCTTTGACGCCGATCGCGGTTTCGCGGATCTTGAACAGGACATCAACAGCCTTCGAGTCCTCGTCGAGGCCGAAGGTCATCCTGGACCCTGCAAACTCTCCCTTCGACAGGATGGACCAGACGCCCTTGATGCCGTCTACGACCTCGCGGGCCTTGACGCCGAAGCGTTCCATCTTCGTCGCCGGGCCCTCGATGGAGTCTCCCGACGACATGAATGCGCGACCCATGTCAGTCAGTCCTGCGGCAGCCTTCTCGGCGCCAGCCTTCAGGTGGGGTGTCACCTTGTCGGTGAACTCCATGACCTTTCCGAGGCCTGCCTTCATCATCGGCAGGAACGGCTCGATCACTGCAGCACCGGCGCGGCCGAGCGCGGCCTTCATGTTCGCGAATGAACCGCGAAGCGTTTTGCCGGATTCGAGCGCGGCGCCGCCGATGTTCTCCTGGATGACCTTGTTGAAGGTCTCGGCGTCGACCTTGCCTTCCTTGACCATCTTGGACAACTCTTCGGCAGTGACGCCGTACTCGTCCTGGAGCCACTGGAAGATCGGGATACCGCGGTCGGCAAGCTGATTCAGGTTGTCGGTGTACGCCTTGCCAGAGGTCTGGACCTTGTTGAAGATCGAGCCCATTTCCTCGAGTGAGGATCCGGCAATGGTTGCCGCGTCACCGGTGAGTGTGAGGTACTTCGTCAGTTCTTCGCCGGGCTTGATCCCTGCGGCGACTGCCGATGCTGCGATGCCGGCAGCATCGCCCAGACCGAAGGCGGTCCCCTTCACGGACGCCAAAGCGGAATCCATGATGGTGGTGACACCTTCGGCCGTGTGGCCGAGTCCGGCGAGCTTGCCCTTGGCGTCGTCGATTGCGACGACCCGGGCCATGCCCTGGGTCAGTGCCGTTCCGATGACACCGGCCGCGGCAGCTCCTGCACTGGCGGCACCGAACTTGAGTGTGGTGCCGATGCCACCGGCGATCTTGCTGCCCATCCCCTGGCCAGCCCGGTCAGCATTGGCCTGGGCACCGGTGAGCGCCTTGTCGATGCCGGGGATGACTTTGGAGGTCTCCGGGACGATCGACAGGTATCCAACGCCGAGTTCGGTTGCCACGGAGCACCTCCACTATTGAGTTGTCACACGGCCTCTGCCGCCTTCTGTGCGGCGAATTGGGCCTGACGTTTTTTGATCTCTGCGCGTGCATCTATGACGACGCCGGACTTCTTGGGCGGCTCGGGCCTACTTGCCGGATCTGAGACCAGGAGCTTGAAGAGCGCGTTCGTGCCGCGCGCGCCATCGGCGGCGAGAATGGCGATCATGTTCTCCGGCGTCCGGTAGATAGCGTCCGGATCCAGGTAGCGCGAGTAGGCCGACGACGCAGGCAAGTTCTCGATGATGCACGCCAGGTCCCACCAGGAGAGGGTGTCGCCCAAGTCTTCGAGCGACCGCCCTCTGTCCAGTAGGTCGGCCTGTATGGCCCCCTCAGCTTTCCTGTCTTCTAGGATTCTGAGGAGGCTTCCGATTCCCCCTCGGAGATCGGTACCTCCCCCGACCAGACCTGCCAGATCTCGTGCTGCTCCCCCATCGACAGTCCGTCGACGAGCGGCTTCAATTCGGGCTGCACGAGTCCGACTGTGAAGATCATCAGCTCGAGTGCGGTGACTTCATCGTCCTTGGACTTCTTGCGGTCGGCGTTCTCCTTTTCGAGCCACTTCTTGGACTCGAGGACAACAGCTTTCGGCCGGTAGTGCCACTTCGGCACGTTCAGAGTGTGAAGAATCGGTTCGGCGTTTTCGTCGGCCGGATCGACGGTCTCGAATTCGATCTTGAGCTTGGACTTCTCAGCGTGTGCGGAGGTAATACGATGGGTTGCCATGTTGCACCAGGCCTTTCGTTGTGTTTCTTATGGGAGATATGCGACCGGGCCTTTGAGGCCACCCGGCAAGGGCGGCCCGGTGCAGTGGGGTGTCAATCAACCCCTGCCGGGTGGGTTCAACGCCGTTACGGCGCGATGGCAGCGATCTGCCGTGCAATCTCGTCGTGAATCAGCTTGGGACTCACCAGACGCGACGTTGTGACTGTTCCTGCCTGCAATTCGGCGGCTGTCGCCAGCGCCGGCAAGGTGGGAATGGTCGGCTTGCCGGAAAGATCGCCGTACGCGCCAGAGAATGGCGCAGGCAGCTCGTCGATCGAATCGTGGGCACCCTTCACGCCCTCTTCGATGTGACGGAGTCGCGAAGCGGACAGTGGGGTGGACGGATCGTTGTCGGTCCAGGTCTGTTCGTCGTACGTCATCAGTTACCTCCTGGGAGTAGCGCCGTGCTCGGCAAGGTGGCTGGGCCCGGCACGGCGACTAAGGGGTCAGGACTCCGTCGTCGCGGTACTCGACCACGTTTCCGCCCTTGAGCTCGACCGAAGTCGGCGCGTAGGTCTTGATGGTCAGCGTGCGGCTCGTGACGTTGTTGTGAACGTCCTTCACTTCACCGACCGTGACAACCTGGCCGTTCTCGACGACGTAGCGCTTCGTCTTCTTTCCGGAGATCGCCTCGACGACAAAGGAACTGATCGGCAGCGGATCGGCAGTGTGGTAGATCGTCTTCTGCACACCATGCAGCGCGGTCGCAGGAGTCGTGATGACATTGGCATCACCGAACGAGGTCTTGAGCACTGCCACGAGATCGTCCTCGAGCAGCGTGATGGTGATCGTCTCGTCGTAGTTGGTCTGGACGTTGATGAACGTCTTACCACCGAACATCTTGATGTCGGTGTTGTCGCGAGTCTGGGCGACAGTCAGACCGTCCTCGCCCACGGCACCGTGATCGAGAAACAGCGGATCGAGCGCGGACAGTGCATCGGTGGGAAGTTCGGTTCCCACCGGAGCGCGGAAGAACACGCCTCCATCGATGGGAGGAGTGCCGACGAACGCGTTGTTGACATTGACAGTCATGATTTGCCCCTCTCAGGCATCGTTGCACCGGGCCAGAGGGTCGAGCGAAATCTGTTACAGCAAGCCGATGGTCAGCTCACCGGTGAATTGAAAACGGGCCGACGACGTGCCGGGATCGGGAAAATTGACGGGAAGTGAGGTCGCTTTGGATCCGTGAATGAACGCCCCGGCGAACCGCTGCCCCCGGCACTGTTTCAGGAGCCGACGCACCTTGTTCACCAACTGCTCGGCAGCCAATTCACTAGGGTCCCAACACTCGATCAGAAACCGCGCCGAATCAGTGGCGAAGGTTTCACTTCCACCGGCGATGCGAGAGACGCGGATCCGGCGAGCGCTCGGGTTTTCCGTGTCTCTCGGCGCCTTCGTTCCAACGTGCGTGGTGTCGCCCTCGGCAGCCAGTCCGGCTTTGAGCGCTGCGACCATGACCGCCTGTGACGGAGGGGCTTCGCCCCAGTTGTCGGCCATCATCCACTCCCGAATCGTCGGACCATCGTGTTGTTCGTAGCGTTGTCCATGCGAGCCGCCCACGTCTTCGGGTAGACGCTTGCGCGCCAGCGCTTCTGACCTTGCCTGGACGACCAGCCGTATCCGGCGCCGAACGATCCGGCGATGCGCGCCGCGGTCGATTCGACCAATGGTCGCGCGAGCACGCTGCGGATGTGAAAGAAGGCTTGTTCATTCGGTTCGAACTTCACCGTCCACCTCCACGAACTCGGCGAAGGCCCACACCTCGCGGTTATAAGCCTTGATCAGTGCGGTCTTCGTCTGGTCGGTGAAGACGAGGAGAATACCCTCTTCCACACTCACCGCGACCTCACCGAGAATGTCGACACCCTCGGCGTGGGTTACCTTCATCCGCTTGGCCATCAACCCTCGATTCTTCGTAGATTGACCGACACGAGACCGGGGCTCCAGATGCCATTGTCATTCGGATCCTCGGGCCAGCCGATCACTTCGAAGCGTTTGCCACTAACCATCACGTAGTCAGCAGGCTTGGCGCCCATGGACTGCGGCGCATACAGCTTCAAGTCGACGACCACACGATCGTGGCCGGCCAAGGCAGGCTCATCGGATCGCGGCGGCTCCCAGCCGAATACGCGAACCGTGACTGGCAAGGCGTGGCTGGCGATTTCGTTGCCCAACTC
Source organism: Rhodococcus sp. P4_F3_2 (assembly GCF_056401335.1). Taxonomy (NCBI): domain Bacteria; kingdom Bacillati; phylum Actinomycetota; class Actinomycetes; order Mycobacteriales; family Nocardiaceae; genus Rhodococcus; species Rhodococcus sp. P4_F3_2. Next base: position 124,678 of record NZ_JBFUJN010000002.1, on the reverse strand, counting down.
GTCTTCGCCAACTGCGACGTACGCGGCATGCTCCACAGAACGAGTCAGAGAGAATGTCACTGGGGATCATCCCCGAAGTACCACCGCGGCGAAGCGCCTCCCGGAAGGTCGAACAGAGCGCGCTGATCCTTGGTGAACACCAGCGTCGCCGAGGGGTTGAGCAAGGTAGCCGATTCCTGAAAACTTCCGGCAGCCAGCGAGTACGACGACTTCCCTCGGTGCTGCCCGGGAATCAGCGCATCGATCACCATGTCGATCGACACTTGCTTGGCGATCTCCAGCAGGTCGTCGCCTGCTTGTGCTCCACTGAAGTCGACGTGCTTTCGCAGCATGCGCTCGGCCATGTCCAGCAGTGCGGTCGTCCGCGCCTGTTGGATCGAATCGAGGGGGCCCCATTGCGCCGCAAGCTCGTCAGGTGTTGCGAATGCCATGAAGCCCCCTCATCTCACTGTGCGTCGAGCGCGTTGACTGCGGCGACGAGCTCGTCCTTGCTCATGTCCTCGACACCGTCGACACCCCGCCAGGCTGCGTACTCGACCCATTCAGGCTTCGGCGCCGCATTCTTCGGACGCTCGAGCTTGACGTCGACAACCGGTGGAGTGTCCGCGGTTGTCGCGCCAGGCTCCGCCGGAGTGGCAGGCTGTTCTACAGGCACTTCCGCCTCGGTCGAATGGTCAGGCTGTTCAGCGAGATCCGAGAGTGTCAGATCTGCGCCGAACGCCTCGACCTGCTCGCCGCGCTCGATCTCCGAATCGGGCAGATCGACAACGTCACCGAAGTAGGCGAACCGGCGCTTACCTTCGTGGTTGAGGTACTCCCATACCGCAACTCGTATCGTCTTCTCGGTCATGTCAGCCCGCCAATCCGGTGACCTTCTTGATGGAGTACGGGTTCGTAACTCCGAAGATCGGCTGGACGTAAGACTGGACCCAGTTCTTGCGCGTCTTCTCTTCTCGCCACGTCTCGGTCGTCAGACCGACTTCGTAGTCGAGGAAACCGACCTGCCCGCGCGCGACGGCGTAGGCGGTTCCGGCGGTCACGCGATTGGAATCGAAGATCTCGATCCCGGATGCCCGGAGGATGGCTTCGTAGTCCTCGCCGTAAGCGATGACCAGGTTCGCCTTCTCCTGCGGGTTCACGATCCACAGGTCGTAGACCACGCCGAGTTCCTCGCGGTCGGCGGCGAGCTGGACCTTGGCGAAGTCAGCGCCGGGGCGCTCCGCGTTGGGGGTCGGTGCGTTGCCCGAGAGGGTGATGTTCGACCAGTCGTGGCCAGGGACCACGCCCGCGCCGTTGAGACCGGCGATGGCGGACTCGAGAGTTGCGACTGCGCGCGCGTTGACCTTCCGCACAACCGTGTTGGCGAGCTGAGTCACCTGGTTGTCGAAGTACACGACGTCGTTTCGACTCTTCGCCTGGTCGGTGATGAAGAACTTGCCACCCCAGTCTTCGGCCGATGCGGTCTTGGGGTCCTGGCGCTCGCCGCCGACGATCGGGTACTCGTTGCCGGCCGCACGCTGCTCGATGTCACGAGCGGTGTAGAGCTCGTTTGCCACGACCTGGTCGTAGATCACGGCTCCGGACGCGACAGAGACACCCGAGGACGAGAAGATCTTGTCCACGATGAACTTCTGAAGCGTGATGTCGGCGAGCCGCTTGGTGATGCGCTGCGGCTGCTTCAGGGCAGTGTCGACGGTGAGGACGCCGCCGACGAGGGTGGGCGCACCGAGCGGGTACGCCACGGGAGAGGGAGAAGGCATGATGCGTCCCCTTTCAGTAGAGGCTGATCTCAGCGTCGGCACCCGACGCTGCAGCGGTGACGGCGTAGCCCACGGCTACACCCGATGTCTTGGTGACTGCGACGCCGGCAGCGCCGACCTCCACCTCGGCGAAGGCGGCGATGGGTCCGGAGGCGGTCACGAAGGTGACGCGGTCCTTGCCTCGCTTGATTCCCACGAGATCGCCTGCCGCGGTGTCGCGGTCCGAGACGCCGCAGGTGCGACCGGCCGCCGTTGCGTGACCGACCGAGATGTTCCCGCCGTCACGATTGCCGACGATGGCGAGGAATCGCTTTCCGGTGACTGCAGTCTTGGCGCGGCCGGAGATATCAGCTCCGGGTTCGTACACGCCGATGTTTTCGTTCGCCATGATCAGGCCTCCTTTGGGGTAGATGCACCGAACCAGCCGAGTTCGGCGGTCTCGGTCGAGGCGGCAACGCTGTGGCCAACCTCGGACACCGGGATCAGTCCCGGCGCGAGCGCTGCGAGTGATGCAGCTACGCCTTCGGGATCGGCTTCGAGAGCCTTGAGCCAGTGATCCTTTCGAGCGGTCGGGATCTTGCCGGCGTGGATGGCTTCGGAAACCAACTTCTCGCGGTCGGCGTTCTCCTGGCGATCGAGCGCCTTGGCGCCTCGCTCGGCCATAGCTCGGGTCTCCTCGTATCCGCTGGCCTCGACCAGCACTAGTCCGTTCGCCTTGGCGACCTCGCTCAGCTTCGAGATCGACGCTGCGACTGGAGTGTTGGATTCCGACTCGTCCTCGGACTTGTCGGGGGCCGTCGCCTTGTCGAGCAACGCGTCGAAGAGCGTCTGCTCGGTTGCGGTGTCCGGGAGGTCGAGGGCCTCGCGGAGTTCCTTGATCTGCTCATCCGTGAATGCCACAGTCGAGCCTCCTTCTGTATCGGATGTGTTCGTGCCCGAGGTTGCGGCCACGGTCTTCTCTGGCACGTCGGCCCGAGAGGATTCCTTGTCGGCCCAGTGGGCCAGGGGTTCGCGGAGAACGGAGGAAGCGGCGACATACTCGCGCTTCACTTCCTGAGGCTCTCCCCACGTAATCTCTTCGCCTTCTACGACAAACGGCACCCGATGCAGGGTGCCGTCCTCGTCGTTGATCGCCACCACTTCGGGTGGGTCCACGAAGATGTCTTCGATCCACCACCAATTGTTTGCCGCGGGCCCGTTGTAGAACGAGCTCTGCAGCTCCGCCACAGTCACTGACGCAGCGACCACAACAGCGGAAGCGTGCGGTGATCCGTCTTTGGATACTGGCATCGTGAATGACTCCTTTCCGCTGGAAGTAGCCGCCACGCCGTACAGCCTGGCGACGTCGATGATGCTCCCGAGCGTCCCGACGCCAGGCGATGTGACACCCAGTAGCGCAACCGCTTCGAGAACGAATGGATGAGTTCTTCCGGTTTGGTCGGTGACGTTGTACCGGCCTTCGATCGAGCGATCCGGGTAGGCGGACGCCATGATGTCGCCGAGCCAACCAGGAAGGCCGCAGTAGTCCCCGACGAGCGTGGTCCCGTTGTCCTCGACGCGCAGATTGTCGATGTAGCCGATCGTCGGCTCACCGTCGAACCTCGGATCGGTATGGCCGAGCTTGAGAGTGGGGCGTCGGATGGCCGGCGAACTCAGCGCAGCGACTGCGGCGTAGAGATCTTCCGACGTTGGATTCCATGTGCCCGTCGAGATTTCCCAGGATCCGGCTTTGATCAGCTCGACGTTGGGGATAGTCACGAGAATTGCGCGGTCGGGCGTCAACAGATCGGTCATGTCGTCGACTCCTCAGCAGCCTTGGAGTTCGTCGGCAAGCCCAAGTTCTGCCGGACTGCGATCTTCAGCGCCTCGTCAGCCTCGAGAAGTCCGTTCTGTACCAGCAGCGCCAGAGATGCTGCGGTTGCGTCCTGACGAGAGCCGATCTCATCGAACACAATTCGCGGCGCCGCTTCGGATTCACCGAAGTTGATGTCGACCAGATCTTCGATGATGTGGGCATTCGCCGTGTTGGCGATGGATTCTGCGACCGTTTGCACGGACTGGACAAACATGTCTTCCTGGACGGACGCGAGAGCGAAACTGCCACCCTTGTCGAGGTTGAGGAAGTGGGCGAGCGCGGCGAGCGCAATCTGCTTGTCGTGATACTCGATCGCCTGCCCCATGTCCGGCAGGTTTCCGTTCACGCCGAGTAGCTGCATCGTCTGGCCTTCTGCGAGACCTACACCCGCGTGCAGACTTCCGCGGAAGCTCGACGCCAACTCCTGCATCTTGTCGACCTCGCCCTGATCGTTCGACGATGCGGTGCCGACCGGGACGCCCATGCCGTTGCGCTTGGCTGTGGCAGCTTGGATGCGCATGAATTCGTCTTTGAGAATCCAATGCTTGTAGGCCGGACGCAGCAATGAGGTACCGATCCATTCGCCCGGCTCCGGATCGCGCACGTATGCGACAAGTCGCGAGACGTCGATGACAAAACCGTCCGGCAACATCGATGCCACAGTCAGAGGTCCTGCCGGCGGGCTCTGCCTGATCGATTCGAGACCGCCATCGAGCGCGACATTGATCTTCGAGATCGTCTTCTGCGGACGCGGCGCGAGCTTGTGTAGCCAGGTCACGTCGTTCTCGTCGACGCGGTAAACCTGCTCGAAGAAACTGTGACCATACGGAAGCATGAGGAGCACTGTTTGCAGATGCTCCTGCCACGAGAACCTTCCACGCGATCGGGCCTTCGAATCCGGCTCGGTTCCCACGATCGGCAGCCCGAGGTTCTGGGCGATGAACTCGACCACCTTGGGGTCAGCGCCATTCGGATCGATCCGCCAAGCAGTCCGACGAATCAGCAAGCCAATCGCCTGAAGGACCGATGCGACTCGGCCGTCTTCCTTCATCATTCGCGAGTAGACGTGCACCGAGTCGGGCCACTGCAGTTCTGGGACCTTCTCGTCGTCGTCCCACTGATGCCAGTCATTGCCCTTGCCGTTGACGTAACCGACTTCAGCCATAGAGGGCATCGCTCGCTTGGTTTCGACCATTGTTCCCCCTTAGAAAGCAGCTGATAGAGCGTCGAATTCGTCGACCGAACGACTCGCTGACGGTGGCTTGAACGCAGGGTTGGCGGGCGGCGTCGATGCTCGGCTGCCGAATGTCAGCAATGCCCATCGCGCCAGACCCGCGGCGACCATCGGGGCGACGATCGTGTCGCCGCGCTTGTCGAGAGCCCAATCGCCCTGCGGCAAGAACCGTTTGACGGCACCCTCGACAGCGTCGTTGAGGACCGGTTGATCGCTGTGACTGAGAACCTTCGACTCGGCGTCGTCATACAGGCCGCCGCACATCTGCACCGCTTGATTGCCAGTCGTCTTGATCAGCTCGATGCCCGCGGTAAGCAAGAGCGGCTCGAGCACCTTCGCCGGCGAGTTCGCATCAGTGGCCAGCGCGCATGGATCCCACACTGTGACGATGTCGACCAGGAAGTCGACCACCTCCGCTTGAGCCGCCGATTGAAAGTAGCCGACTTCCACATGGATTCGACCTACGACAGTGCGCTGAGCGGCAGCGATCACCCACCACTTGCGGTCGAGTGTTCGGTCCATGCCGAGAGCGATCGGCCCGGTGAGTTCTGGACGTTCGTCGACGAGGTCGGTCCACATCAGTTCTGGAATCACAGACCACGTCGCCACCTCCTCCTCGGCCGGCCAGTCACCGCGCCCGAGCGCTTCGACGTCGAAACTCTTTCGGCCCTTCGGCGTCGAGAATCCGCGCATCAGCTTGCGGATCATCGGCGCCTTCTGAATCACGCCGTACGACGGGTTCGCATACTGCCAAGTCGCTTCTTCATCACGCGGCATCTCATCCGGCGCCATGAATTCGGCGAAGTAGAGCGCCTCTTCCTTGGCGAGTCCGCGCTTCCGAATCGCTGCGAGCACAGACCCGTTCGGGTGCTGCTCCGCATTCACAGCCGACGACGCGTAGATCGTCTGGGCATTCTTCGAAGCCATCTGCGTAAACGACAGTGCCGCGATCTCACCCTCAGTGAGGTTGTATGCCTCGTCGTAGACAACGAGGTCGACCTCATCGAATCCGCGGCCCGAGTCGTTCGATCGGGTACAAAAGACGATCTTCGCGCCGCTGTCGAGCTCGATGTAGCCCTTGCCCTGCGAGCAAGTGTTCTTGACTACCCGACTTTTCAACGACGGGCGCGATTTGATGATCGCCCACAACCGCTTGTACGCATCTTCGGCGGTCGGCCACAGCTGTGACGTGTAGATAATCCGCTCACCGAGCTTGAAGAGTCCGTAGAGCGCACGCAGAACCAAAATCAGCGACTTGCCATTCTGGCGCGGCACGATGATGCAGCAGTCGGGATGCGTCCACAGCCCATCTGGAGCCATCGAGAGGATTGCGTGCATCGCATCGCGCTGCCAGGGCATCTGAGTCTTGCGAACTCGGCTCGCAAGAAGGATCGCGCCGTCGCCTCGTTCGGTCGAGCCCTCGAAAACCGAGAGATTGTGCGGGATCTGGCGGCCGGTCAGTGTCGGAAAGTCGTCAAATACCGGCGAGATCGTCATCGTTATCTGGCTCCGATTCGACATCCTTGTGCCGGCGAATCTCCGTGAGCATCTGCCGGAGCACTGCAGCAAGTTGGCGCGCTTCCTGCAAACCGGAGTCGATCTTGATCTCCAGCACATCGCCGTCACCGCGAGTCGGCGCCAGATGGAACCACAGATCCTCGTCGCCAGAATTGAGGCGATGGAGAAGATCGAGGCGATCCTTGATCCGAGACGCTTCGAGAATCATGGCCGTGAGCCAATACGGATCAGAGTCGTCGTGAAGAGAGTCGTACAACCGGAGGCCGGCGCGGCACAGAGTGTCGGTTTCCTTGAATTGAACATCGATCTCGTCGATTCCGTCCACGCAGCTCACCCCCTATTGCACGCAGCGTTTCAGAGCCCTGTAAAAAAACGTCCTGACTACCACATGGCCAGTCAGGCACCCCCCTCCCTCGATAATTTCGGGACGGGGGTCATGGCCAGGGCATTACGCGGACGCCTAGGGCCGCCTGGTCGGCTTGAGCCTGCTCCAGGGGCTTTCCTGTAACTGCGGGTCGCAGATCATCTTTGGAGCCGTCTCCGCGCTGTTTGTTGCACAGTCCGTGGAGCAGCCGGTCGGCCTTGGTCCCACCGTGTGCCCTCGCGTGGGAGTGGTCTGCGGCGAGATCCTGGGAGAGGTACATCGGTTCCCCGCACCACCAGCAGGGGGTTCCTTCTACGTGGGCCCTCAGTAATCTTTCGCGCTGCTTCTGGTGTTCCCAACCGAGTCCTCGTTGGGTCGTGGTCTTAGTGCTTGCCATGGTCTTGTAGTTGGCGGATCTGCAATTCCAGCGAATCTCGCCCATCTTTCAGGACTTTGAGCTGTGCCTTGTTGTGATGTGGGTCTGCGAGCATCCGATTGAGGTGCACCTCTGTGTCGTAGAGCCGGTCTTCAAGGGTTGGCGACATCACTCACCTCGCAGTGTCGACACGGTATCCATCTCCCGCATCCGGGACAGAGATACGGACCGGGCTCGATGTCGGGTTGGTCGGGCTCGAAGTCGGACCACTTGACCGGCTGCAGCCCGGCGTCTGTGTGGTCCGACATCGCGTCACATCCTTCGATCAGCTCGCACGAGACTTGGAAGCAGCGCGTCGAGCATGTCGGGTGTAATCGTCATCGGCGCAATGACCCTCACTTCGGAAGCTGCAACGCCGCGGCAAGCTGTGCGCCAGTTGCGTGGTGTCATGTACGCCCAGTGCCTAGCCTCGGGATGGTCCCGGCGGTACTCCTCCACCCACCCTCGGTGAGGTGCTACCAGTACAGGGTCAGCCATCAGGACCTCCACATCCGCCACGTGTTGACGATCGCCCACCTGATCAGCGCGAGGCTAGGCATCGTCGTCGTCATCAAGTTTGCGAAGCGTGTGCATGAGTCCGTGCATTGCGACCGCACCAATTGCTATCCAAGTAGCTATCCAGCTTGGGTCACCCATTCAGATCACCCACTGTTCGATCAGCGCCCACACGATTCGGATCACTTCAATCAGGTCGAGGATCACGCTGCCGCCAAATGATCGAGTTGCGCTGCGTAGCCCGAGACCAGATCGTCGATGAGGTCGTCCGCATCGAATGGCGCCACCCAGACGAGCGCCGTGCGATTCATTTCCATTAGCTCGTCAAGTAGCTGGCATCGATCCCGGAAAGCCATCGAACTCAGCCAGGCTGAGAACTGTCGGCGCTCTTCCGGCGTGAAGAACTGTTCAGCTTGGAAAACGAGTGTTTCGCGCATGGATTCCACCACCCTGTGATCGATTGTCGGAGTACGTCATACGGTGACGGGACTCGAACCTGCAATCGGAAGTTGAGCCCCGGACGTGCGCTGGCAAGCGTCATCGGTCCGGGGGTTGCTGCACCATCCTCAAAAGGTGCGCCGTCGTCTCACGGTCCGGCGCGGTGTGCAGCAAGTTGATTCCACTCAGGCAGAGGCTCGGCTTTAGGTTCGCCATAGTGAGCCGCTTGGATTCCGTGCTCCCGACATCTGATGGCGGCCGGGCGGTGACTGAACCTGAGTGGAAGATTGTGGCGTTGATTCCTGGAGCACCCACCGGTGATGTTTCGGCTAGTGCATCAACAGATCCAGACGCGCCCCTGGACGACAAAAGCGCGAGGCGGACTTTCATCCACTACTCGCGCCAACGCGCCTAGCGTAACACGGGAGGTGCGGCTAAGGAATCGCCCACTCCGCCTGGTAGTCCGGATGATCCAAGTAGATGGCTGCAAGATTCAAGATCACGTCACATGGGGCTGATTCATACATCGCATCGTGAGCGTCGCAAGGATCTTGGTCGATGCCATGTTCTGCCATGATCGCTCGCTTTGCTGCCACCTCGCGGAGGATTCTCGACGGAGTGAAGGTCTGCATGAAGCCAGAATCGACGATGACCATGTGGTCATTCTTGGACCAGGCCAAGAGTCGGCCCTCATTAGCAGCCCGAGCGTCGGCCTCATCCTCTGCGATCCGAGCCTCGAGAAACTCGACAATCGTCACGCCGCCACCCTCCTGGCTCGAACCGGCACATCCAAGTGCTTGTCCAGCACCTCACCCATCAAGAACACTTCCGCCCTCGACAACACTCCACACCACTTGGCCACGATGTGCCCACCCTTCCGAAGCGCATCAACCCGATTGGCTGTCAGCCCGCGATACTCCGGATACTGACGCGCTAGCAGTTCGGCGACCTGGACGATGCCGGCGCGGTGTAGCATCCGGGCCCGTACTCGCTCGAGCACTTCATCCTTCTCGTGGACAGGCACCGGATCCTCGGCCGGAATGTCGACCGTCGCCCAGCATCGGTCCATCACCTTGCTGATTTCGACATATGCCGTGTCGGCGCCTTCAGTCATCGCGAGCGAGATGATGTTTCGCCGCAGCCACCGCGCCAATCCGAGCACCGATTCCTGATAGCCGTACGGCAAGCGGTTCTCGCTCTCGCGGAGTGGGCCCACGAAGTCGAAGTCGTGCGTGAACCCTGTCGGCATGTACGAGATCCCGCGGGAATCGCACACATGCCGAGCCCAACCTGCCAACTCGTTGAACAGTAGGTCGATCGCGTTGCTTGCGCCGAGATTGAACGGCAAGGGCTGCTCATCGGTGCCCGATGCGATTTTCATGCCGCCCTTGCCGATCCGATCCTGTCGGTACGTCGTGACTGCGAGATCCTCCGCGAGTGAAGGGATTTTCTTCAGCAGATCCAGTAGAGCTTTCTGATCAACTCTCGGTAGGTAGAAGTGATCCGCTTCGGTCGTCCCAACGCTCATGGTCACACCTTCCCAACAGTCCGCAACTCTGGAGTGATTCTATCACATATCACACCCAGTTACATTGCGCCACAGCATGTTTCATTTCACTCTCCTCGTCGGTCCGTACGCGGTCCTTCGTGTCTTCGCCGGGTCCCGAACCCACATCGGCGGGGCCTGCTTAGGTTTCGACGCTTCGGTTATCGCCTGCAGTTGCGGTAAGACCTGCTCAGCCATGTTGACCCACTCCTGGGCGACGCGTTGGAACAGCTCGACAAATTGCTCACCCATCCGTGCCAACTCTCGCCGTGCCACGTAACCGCGAACGTCAGGCAGTCCGCACAGTCGCCGCATCTCGTCATACGGAATCTCGCTCATGCTGACATCGCCCCCTTGTGGTGACGCCCCTCATCGCCGGTGTTCGGTATTGACCGAACACCGAACACGTTGAACAGTTGCCGGCACGTGAACGTGTAAGTGTTCATCCCGCATCCCCCGGAGTGAAGAGGACGGTGAGTGGCCCGTACTTGGCGATCTGCTTGCTGGTGAGGTCGGCGGTCTCGTATCCGCACCATTGGCCGCCGCGCTTCTGTGACACGTCGTCGCAGTTGTCCATGACTACGCTCATGTTCGGCAACGCATCGAGTTCGGCCGCGCTGTTCACCATGCGAGACTTGCGCAGTCCCATGTGCTCGGCAACAGCCTCTACGGATTCGAGTAGATCTAGCGCGTCCGGGAAATGAGACGCCGTGCCGCCCGAATGTGTGATGTCGACGCGAATCTCGTTGTCGTGAGACGGTTCCAGCCTGAGTCTCGTGCCGTAACGCTCGGACAGGTGGATCATGCCGAGCCTTGTCAATGTTTCTCGCTTGTCTTCGTCCCTCGCGGCTGTGGCCTGTGATCGGATCTCACTCACAACGACTCCTCCCACTGGTCGGGTGTGATCTGCTCGGGCATTGATCCGTGGAGCGCCATCCACCACTCGACAGATCTGCCGCGCACCGCGATCTGTTCTTCGGGCGCCAGGTTGTGGATGCAGTCCTTGTGGTGCAGGTGGCGTCCGTTCTGCGCCCGCCGGTCCAGTGCGGCGATCATGGCCTGCTTCAACTGCTCACTCACAACGACTCCTCCGTTTCGTCGGCTGCCGCGATGAAAGCCGCTGCCATCTCTCGCAGCTTCGAGGGCGTCGGCGGGACGTTCATGGATTTCAAACCGTGGGCGCGCAAAATCCGTTCAGGAACTGCCTTTTCGTTGTCGGTGCCAGTCACTTGGATACCTCCGAGGGTGTTGCGTACTTGCAGCTCAAGCTCAAGGCGGTGCAGTGAAGGTCACCGTTTGCGTGCTGCCAGTGCTTTTGCCCATACCTGCCGCCGATCCGCTCGAAGATTCGCTTGCCGCAGTGGACACACTTGGACTTGCCACCTGTGTCGCGGTCGCTCATTGCTGTTCCCCTTCCAAAGCTGCGCGGCCCTTCAATGCTGCGAGTACGTCACACGCGAAGACTCTGATGTTCCAATACTTTTGCCGTGCCGCGTTGTAGCGCCCGGTGTCATGGCAGAGGGACTGCGCATTGGCGATCCGAGCCTCGAGCTCCGCTATCCGCCTGTTGGTGTGCTGCTCCACCACCAACGCCACATGCCCGCACCATGACGCGCATGCTCGCTCGCGGTCGTCGTCTCGGTATTCCCAGTCACCGCACGAGCAGATGTACTTCATTTTCAGCAGGTCCAGGCTCCGCCAGTGCGCTGCGATGAGGTCGGTCAACCCCGGGTCAGGCGCGTCAGTCATCGGTCCCCCTCGGTGCAGATTGCGTCTTCGGCGATACAGCGTGGGCATGTGCCGTCGGTCAGCGAGTCGGCGTGCCATCTGATTTCGCAGATGTCGCAAGCCTGGATGCTGGGCTTCCCCGGATCAGGCGCGGTCACGACGACACTCCCGGTCCACCAGTTTGGGCAGCGCAGTGGCACGCAGCGATGTCGAGATGGCCGCGTGAGTAGTGGTGGTCATGCACCGACCTCGGATCCGTGCAGCCAATCAGCGTGCATCCGGTCACGACGACACCTGCCCAGTCCACGGCAAATGCAGACCGTCGCCAGCCCTACGCGGAACGTAGTGAATGTGAACGTGATCGACCGTTTGTGTCGCCGCACTTCCCGACGAGGTAATCAGATTGAAGTCTTCGTCTCGACCGATGGCGTACGCGTGCGCGGCCCATATAGCTCGGCGAGCGTGGGCGTTGGTGTAGCAGTCCCCGTTGCGGTGCTCGACATGGTTGCTCGGGACGAACAACATGTGTCCCAGCGTCACAGGGTTGAGCGGTTCGAACTGCATCACCGCATGGTCAAATTCGGAAGGTGTGAATTCGACGGCCCGGCGTCTGGCACAGAACGGGCAGGCGTCGCGCACCTCTCGGGGATATTCGACCAACTCTTGACGATCGTTCTCGCTCATGCTGTTTTCCTATCGCTGTCGTTACAGGTGAACAGTTCGTTGCGCTTCGCGGTAACGGCGGCGTCCGCTTCTTGGGCTGTCTTGTATTCGCCAACTCGGATAGCAAGGCCGTGATGTCTGACTTGAGCGAGCCAAAGGCCGAGGCGTTCGTCCCAATAGACGCCGCGAATGCCGGACCTACTGTTGGCCTGTGCTCCAGATCGGTTTTCGGCGTTCCCCTTGGGCGTGACCGCCCGGAGGTGACTTGGGTTGACGCATGTCCTGTTGTGGCATTCGTGATCGATGTACATGCCGTTTGGAATGCTGCCGTTGGCAATTCGGTAGGCCAGTCGGTGTGACGGCCACATGCGACCTTCATGCTTGAACCTTCCATACCCTCGTTCGGATATGTACGCGGTCCAGTTCCAGCATGTCGCAGTCTTTTCTACCTTCGACCAGAATCTCTTCTCCCAACCTGGACGACTCATGACGGTGTCTCCAATGCTTGTCGGGTGGGGCAGGGCATTATTTCGGCGCACTCACGGCAGTAGGTCTGGTCCGAGGGCGACGGGTATGGCGTGTGCAGTGCTTGGACTCGCTCGACAGCCGCAACCAGGGCGGTGGCGATGTTGAGCGCCTGCCGTGCTGCATCCATCGGACTTGCCGTCGGGACCGCAAGGCTTACACGGCTCGGCGCGAGAACCACACGCACATCCGCCAGTTGCGCTTTCGTGTGCTCAACATCCACCCCAGTCACGAGGACACCAATTCCTCGCAGTCGCAACCGGTGTGGTCGCTCGCGGGCAATCCGCAGCAGCAGCAATTCTCATCGGTCAGAATCGTTTGATGTTCGGCGCAGCCGTCTTCCCGGTAGCAATGACTCGCCGGATCAAGTATGTCCACACTCATGCTCACCCCTCCTCGGCCGCAACGAACGGGGCGAAGTTCTCGTCCACCATCGACGGGAGGCAATGCTCTCCGTCGCTGAAATGCCCGTCCTCACATTCGTTTCGAACGCTCAACAACGAGCCGCCCTCGTTAACCCAGGTGAAGGCTGGGTGTCGGTCTTTGCTGCGGAATACGATCCCGATTGGTACATGCCCGCATGTCTGCCACGGTCCGGTTTCGGTGGGGGCAGGGACAACCGGCGAGGAAGCGGGATTCTGCCACCTGAGACCTCTGCTGTCGGCGTGGACGCCGGCATGTCCAGCGGGGAGCACGCACGGATGCATGTCCCCACCGCCCGTGCACGGCCCCTCCGCTTTCGTCTCCTCCTCGGCGGGTTCGGCAGGGGCGGGTGGGTAGCCCCAGGCGCAGCCGTTCGCCGCATGCCGGCCGTCATGTCCGGGCACCAGGGCGCAGCGCTCGCGGAAGATGCTCACGGACTGGCAACGCTCCTCTGCGGGTTCAGTTGCCGGGAACAGGGCGCGGAGACGTTCGTGTGCAGCCTCAAACGCTGGTCCGCCGCGCTCCAACTGACCAAGCACGATCTTCACGTCTTCCACCTGTTCGGCGGTGAGTGCCATACCGCCGGCAGGGATGTACTCCCAAGTTCCGTATGGACTCGGAGTGATCTTGATGTCGGTCATGAGCTCTCCTCGATTCCGTATGCGGCGTGGATTTGGGCGATTGCTTTGGCGAGTGTCTTCGCGACCTTCGCTCGGTTGAAGTCGGTGTCGGTGCCGAATTGTTGGACGGGGTCTCTTTGCTCGACTTCGACGTCACCCATCGGTGAGACGACGACGATTTTGACGATGGTCATTTCGTGCTCCATTCGATTTCGAGCCAGAGTGCGGGTGGTTGGCCTTTGACTGCGTCGTGGATGACTGGTTCGGGTGTCGAGACAATGCGGCTCGAGTCGTCGGCGACCATGCCGTAGCCGACGTGGACTTTGGTGCCGCGCTTGGTTTCTACGACTCGGTGGGGTGTGAGTCCGTCGACGAGGGCTTTGACGGTTGCCATGAGGTTTCCGGTGTCGCGTGCTCGGTTGTCTCGTGGTTGGTAGTGCAGGGTCGCGGTGAGGTGTGCGACGTCTTTCGGGAGTTGTGCTGCGACTGCGAGTTTCACGATGTCGGAGCGAAGTTGCTTGATCACTCGCGCTTTTGCGAATCGGGCGCCTTTGGTGATTCCGCCGTCGTTCATGGACAGCGGCGGTTTTGTGTACGGGAGGTGAAGTGTGGCTGTGTTCGTCATCGGCTCTTCGCCACCTTCTTGATGGCCTCGGCGTGGTCCTCGAATGCCTTGACGATCTGTTCGTGGAATGCCTTGTGGTGGTTTTCGTTGACGACGATCGCGCCGCATGCGTTGCAGATCGAAAGTTTGGTGAACAGTTCGGGTTCGTTAGCCATATCCAGTCCTTGATTGCTGGGGCCGTGCGCAACGGTGGCGCACGAACAGGGTGGGGTTAGGGGGCTTGCTTGCCTGCTGCTTGTTTCGCGTTCTTGGCGAGGACTGCGCGGACTTGAGCCATGCCGCGCTTGGCTGTGTCGACGATGTTCGGATCGTGGTTGCAGACGGTGGTCCCGAAGTAGCCGCGGTCGTCGCACATTCCGCATTCGTCGATGGATTCCTGAATGAGTTCCGCTCGCCGTCGCGCGGCTTCGGACTTGATGCGCTGCCAGTCGGCCGCCTCCTGCGCTGCAGTGGCTTCGAGGGTTCGTCTGGCGTCGGCGCAGCCGCGGCACGGAGGCGGATTCGGGTCGGTGAGATGCCGTTCGCACCGCGGCCCCAACTCCGAAGATTCGATCGAGGGAGCGTCGATTTCTCGCGTGCTACTTAGGTGAGATACCTCTACAACTTCAGTTATCTCTTTATGTAACTGTCTATGTGGTTCTGCGACATTTTGCGACAGTCGCGCGACATTTTGGGTCTGTCGACGCTTGTCCGCGATCCGATCCCGATCCGCCTTTCTCTTCCTGACCAGGCGTTCCAGTGCCTCATTCCACTTGAACCAGGCCGGTACGTCGTACCCCAAACCGTCCTCAGTTTCGACGATGATTCGTTCACGAATCAGCTCATCAGTTCGCCGAGAAACGGACGACAAACCGAGCTTTTTCAGCGCACTTTTTGCGATATATCCGGACGTTTCGTTGTCGGCGATGTACCCGCAGATCCGCGTGAGAAGGGTCTGCGCCTTCTCGGAAACACCTTCGTCGTCGAGGTCGATGTAGTACTTCGACGACAGTGCGAACCACTCCATTTACGCCGACCTACTCATCTCGGGTGGGGTTTCATGTCCCGACATCAGGCACGGATTGCCTGCCGTGTCGTCGTGCTGCCTCATGCGCCACGAGCTGCTGACCGCGATCCATCGCCAGCAGACCGGGCATTTCTCGGTCTCCATGCCAAGTCCTTTCAGGAGTCGGGTGTCAGCGGGATCTGACCTTCGGTGCCAATCTCGGCGAGCCGCGCTGTCCAGAGCTCGAGCAGACGACCACGATGGTCGGCCAGATCGAATGTCTTGAGCTGTGCGCTGATCGCGTCGAGTTCGGACTTGTCAGCTGCGTTAGCGATGAGTGCCGCGATGTCGTCGGCCTGCTCAGTCGTAATCACCGGTGGACCGTCAGGCAGCGGGTCCACGTTGTACGGCGCGCGCTTGCCCCGGGTGACGGTGAGTGCCAGCGTGAGTCGCTTGCTGATGTGCGACATATGACTGACGCGAATGCCGCCGACATCCTGACCGCCGAACCTGACGGCAGGATCGCGGTACAGCGACATCCTTCTGCCGGCGTATGCAGAAGCCTCTGCGCCCCAAGCTGCAACGAGGATTCGTCGAACGGTTTTGCTGGGTCGGAACGGACGGCCAGGGAACTCCACAAGGTGGATGTTGACCGGCTGCTCAGATGAACCCTTGGTGACCTTCTCCACCGTGACTATGCGCGGGCCGGCGAGGAGGTCTTCTGCGTTGAGCTGGTCAGATCGCGGCGCGATTGATTCTGTGAGATCCATGGTCAGATCACCATTTCCATTTCGATGACTCGTTCAGTCAGGGGAAATCCGTCGACCGACTCTTCGTAGGTGCGGATCATTTCGGCAGCGTTCGCTTCGAAGGCGTCGACTGCAGCGGTGATTGCGTCGAACCAACGCTGATCCGGGAAGACGCGCTTGACCCACAGGTGCATGCCGCCGGAGTAGCTGATGTAGTCGATCCACTTGCGGCCGGACACCAGTAGCCCGCACTGCAGTTGAGCCATGTTCTCGGCCGGCGGGTGACCGGCGATCACGGTTTCAACCTGCTTCTTCTGTCGACGAGACTTGACCTCGATCAGTCCCTCGTCGCCGACTACCCCGTCTGGTGAGTAGCCGAGCCTGACGCCGTTGTGCTCGCGGATCATGAACCCGGTCTCGCGAACTGGCACGTCCATCCACTCGGCGTACTTGTCGCGCGCCCTCGGTTCGTCTTCGATACCGCGCAGCATGTCGTCGCTGATGTACGTCGGATCAGTCCAGTTGGTGATCCGTTCGGCGACGAGAAGGGCTGTGACACTGCGCGATGTGTCATTCCTTGCGGTCTCGAACACGATGCTCGAGGTACTGCGGCGTGCGACCTCGGCACGCTCCGAGTGCAGCGTCTTGATTGTCGTGCCGGCCTTCACCTTGCTGCGGCAGGCATCGTTCGCCGGTGCATCACACGCCGGGCAGGCATAGTCGATCGCCGTCAGTGATCGTGTGGTGATGAGGTTGCCGACGACAGATGCCGTCACAATCCCGCGGCGCTGGTCATGCCACTCGTCCGTGCCCTGCTCGATGTCAGGGAGTTCGATCAAGGTTGGTGCGGTCACTGATTCACTCCTGTCAGAGCCTCGATGGGGTGCAGTCCGCCATAGACGTGCTGCCAGACATCCTTTGAATTGAGAACGTCGACGGTGAGTTGGTAACAATCGACGCGAATCTTGTTGCCTTCACAGGTCGTAACGATTCGGTTGAATCCATCGGTATGCTCACTCATCGTTGCCACTCCGGTGCGTCGTCTCGGGGGTCGTGCTCATGGAAGGGATCAGGATCGGCGGGCAGACATTCCTCGGAGAACGGATCCACGTCCGGATCGAGATGTGAGGTCACTGCGGCGCCCCTTCCAGGTAAGCCAGCGCCTTGATCTCGTCCATCCGGAAGCCCGACCAGTGCGCAACTTCCTGTCCCGACTCGACGAGGACCACAGGCATTGACGAGTAGCCGAGATCGATGCACTTCTGTCGGCCGGAGTCATCGGCAGTGACGTCGACGATGACGTAATCGATTCCGTGCTTGTCGAACTCACGCTTGGTGAAATCGCACTGCTTGCAATCGGGCTTCGAAAATAGGGTGACGTTCATCGTCGGCTCCAATCGATCATGAGGTTGTCAGGGTGAGTGGCCCAGATGTTGGCGCCGTACTGGACGTTCACGAGTTGCCGGCCTTCCCTGTCGACGCTGCGGATAATGCCGGGCTCGGTTTCGAGAGTTGCTGGGTGCGTGTAGATCACCGGCTTGCCGATGCATACGATGGCTTCGTTGAGCTTCATTCCGGCTCTCCGTCCCTTGCCGAGCCGAACGCCTCGCGACGTTCGGATTCGATGCGAGCGAGCTTGAAAGTGGCAGCGTCTGCCTGGCCTCCGAACACGCAACTGGGGGCACAGGGAGCGGACCGCAATTTGCTGCAGGTCTCGCACTTCCATGTGATGTAGTGCTTCACCGGTTCGGCCGGCGCACGCTCCGGGAAGTGTTCGACACAGTCCGCGACGAGGCGGTCGTAAGCGTGATCGACCTGCTCGCCGATTTCCTGGTCGTACCAACTCGGGCTGTTGACCGGATCCTGCAGCGGGTCAGTCACTTCGCTGCCTTGGGTGCACGCTTGGCGGGAGCCTTCTTCGCTGCAATACGCTTCGTCGGTGCACGTTTCGCAGGCGCCGCCGCCACAGCCTTAGTCGGAGCCTTCTTTCGCGGTGCGCGCTTCGGCTTCTCAGGTTCGGATTCGGGCGTCGGGGCGAGGAATTCGGCCCACTCTGCAGACTTCTCCTCGTATGGAGTCATCGATCGAACGGGCATGATGATCCCGATGAAGTGCTCACCCACCATGACGACAACGGCCCTCGACGGTGACGTCGCACGTATTCTCGCGCTATCGCCCGGGTTCCATGCTGCGCCCTTGAAATCAGCGAAGTAGTCCGTGTTGACCGCCCAGTTGTCGACGTCTACCGAAGCCTTCATCTGATCAGTGAGAATGCGTGTGACGTCGGGGAATTCCTCGCTGACCAGATCAACGGTCACGCTCCGCCCGTATCCTGCGATGGTGAGTGACGAGCCCTCGACCTTGACCTTGAGCGGCTCCAGCTTGGACCGGGAGCGGCCGCCGTTCAGCATCTTCAGAAGAAACGTCGCGGTGCTGCGTTCGAGGAATCCGAGCCGCCCGTCAATGCCTTCGAGATCCTTGACGTCCAGGCGCAGCAGGCCGAACCGGAATCGGTCCGTACCGGCAACGACGAACTGACGCTTGGTGATCGACAGGTCGATCCCGCACAGCATCGGCAGGGTCGAGTCCTTGCCGGCGAACTTGAGTCCGATCGTGAGAGCCTTCGCGAGATCGCCGCGAGTGATTTCAAATGTGGTGCTCATGCTGTTGCCTCCGTGGTCCATTCGATGCGCTTCATTGCGTTGCCCCAGCCCTCGTGGTTGCCGACGTGGCCGGCGAGCTTGGCGCAGGTGAGATCTGTTCGCGTTCCGTGCGACTGGCGGCACGGGACGCCGCGGCCATTGCAGGGCTGACCGGATTTCGTGCACTCGGTGGTGTGGATGTGCTCGCTCATGCCGCACCGCCGATAGGTGCGATCGAGTAGAGCCAGACCATCGCGACCGTGAACGCGGCGGCACCCACGATGCAGACCACGTAGACCCACCACGCGACCTCCGGGGCCTCGATGATCGTCTGCTCGGCGCGATGCTTGCCGACATACTGCGGCTCGGCGCGCTGCGGCCGAAGCTCCCAGAAGTCGGCGATCTTCGAGTCAGTTGCGTTGTCTGGCGGGGTGTTTTGGGTATGCGTCATCACGAAATGTCCTTCGCAGGAGAAATGGGAGTGTGAGAAGTTTGGGCCGGTGGCGTCGGGTTGCCGGCCATCTGGACCGGCACGGTCCTACAGTGGTGACGCCACCGGAGTCATTGGGCTACATCGGGATAGCGGCTCGGAGGGCGCCGAGCGCGGAGATGAAGTCACTGTCCGCTTCGATCAGTGCGAGCATCGCGACCGTCTCCTCCTCGTCGGTACGCGGACCGGTCGGGCAATCGAGATTGTGTTGCGCTGCAAGTCGGGCATCCTCGGCGTCGAACAGTGACCGGACCGCGGACTCGGCGAGCTGACGCTGCATTGCGGTGGTGGCGATCATGCTGCTGCCTCCTGGTCGCGAAGTCGCTTGCGAATCAGGTCGATTCCGCGAGGAGTGATGCGAAGCGTGTAGTGATTGCACGAGCCCCAGGTGTGATTGACGACCGTCTCGCGCGCCTCGAAGTGCGGCGCGAAGTCGGAGTAGTGGTCGTACAGAACATTGCCGCAGGTCGCATGCTTCACGAAGATCAGCTTCTCGGCGAGCAGGAAAGCTCGGAGCTGCTTCTCCTTCATGCCGAGGATCTTCGCAGCCTCGCCGACGAGTCGACTGCCGGCTGATGCGGTGAGGTAGTTCTCCGCGAGTTCCGCCTTGGGCTCGAGCTCGGCCACGCGCTCGGTAAGTGCAGCCACGCGAGTGGCTGAAATCGAGAGGGCCTGGTGGATCAGTTCGTCGTCGGTGAGGGCCGGCGTCGTGGAGTAGGTGCCGGTGTCCCGAATTGCTGGCCAAACCTCGTGAGTGAGGAAGCGGCGGAAGCGGCGAGCTTCGGGCTTGCGGGAGTCGAGGACGAGATCGGTTGCGCCGTTCTCAGAGACGACATTCATCCGGCGCGTCTGCCCGCCTGACCTGATATCAGCAGTACTGACATCAGCCTCGTCGAGTCGGCTTACCGCCATAGCGGCATTGCCGATGTCGAGTGCGTTGCAGATGTCGGCCGCTACTGCCCAGCGGCGACCGACAATATCGACGGTGCGAATCTCGGTCGACCCATAGTTGAACAGATTGAGTTCACTCACTTGGCACCCCCGTTGATGAAGTCGTTGTAAGCGGTCTCGGCATCGCGGGTCTCATTCCTGGCGTGCGCCAGGTTTTCGGCGGCGTCAGCAAGGTTGGCCTGCGCGGCGAGGTAGATCTCCTCAGCTTTGCCTTCGTCGATCTGAATGAAGGTGAGCCTCGTGTGAAGTGAATCCTCGGTGACCTCGGTCGCCGGGGTAGCCGAAGCATCCCCGGCGCCGGGTCCGTCTCCTACGCTGTGAGCGCCAGCATCATCAACAGAAGGAGAAGAATTGTGGAGCCGTTTCAGCACTACATCCCCGAAGAGGGCAGTGTCACCCGTGCTCTCGTGCGGCATTTGAACGAAATGATCGCCCGCGGTGAGCCTGACCCCGATGTCATTCACGTTGCACTCACGGGGCTCTTGGGCGCCGTCGGCCAGATAGAGGCTGCCGGCAGGCGCGACTCTGGCAATTAGGCGAGCGACCATTCGCGTCATCTGATCTGGCGCCTCAAGTGAGACACCCATCAGGTGCCCAAGGGCCACAGCGTGTTGAGTCGACTGTCGCAAAGTTGAGGTAGTCTCAGTCATTAGATTCCTTTTCGTGAGGGTGATCGATTGGCCGTCATCTGTTCCCGCAGATGGCGGCTTTTTCATGCGGTCTGGTTGAACTGTTCATGCTCTTCGATGTACCGCGAGATCTCAGCGTCAGAGACCTTGCGACCCCGGCCGATTCGCACACATTTAAGTTCTCCGTTGTTCCAGAGTTCGCGAACCGTGATGGCGTGAATTCCGAGAAGTTCGCCAGCTTGGACCGCAGTCAACAACCTGGTTGGTGTCACCAGCGATCGCGTGCTCATACCGCGGCCTTCAGCCGAGTCGATCGAGCCTGGGCGATCTCGAATGCTTCCCCCAGGCCCAACCCGGTGAAGCCAACGAGCCCGGCCATGAATGCGGGGCTAGGCGGAATCTCTTCCTTGTCCACGCGAACCAGAGTCGCGCGGCTTACGCCGATTGCTTGAGCTAGCGCGTCATCCGAGGGAATTCGGTGCATTTCACGAACTCGCTTGAGCAGTCCCGGTTTGACTCGCAGAGTGGCGGGCATACCGTCACCTCCCAATCTTTGTTGCATTTATCCACACCATGTGGCGATGTGATGAAGAGTGCCACTAGGTGCGTCTAATTGCAACAGGGTGATTCAGCGAATTTGCGTTGCGTTTGGCAACATTGCAGCTAGAGCCACTTGCGCTTGTATCAGAAGTGAGGCAGTATGCAACACATGAACGCATCGGTAACTTGGCTAGAACTGGTACAGCAGGGCGATTCCGTTCGCAGTGTCGCCACACGCGCTGGCGTCGACAACAGCACCCTCAGCCGTCAGATCAAAGCAGGCGAGATTCGCTCAGACATGGTTATTCGCATTGCACGCGGACTGGGGCTCGATGTGATCGATGCGCTTGTGGCATCCGGGCATGTCACCGCAGAGGAAGCCGGCGTAACACGGCCATCCTCGACACTGCGGCTCGCCACCGACCAACAGTTGGCAGACGAGATCTTGCGTCGACTCGAGTCGGCACATGACCGGGTTTTGGACGACCCACTCAACATTCCAAGAACCTCTGACAACGTCCACGAGTTGACTCTGCGAAATAAACCTCTGGAGGTTGACGACGAGGTCGACATTCTCGACCTTCCCTATGTTGCCCATGAGCCTGACGAAGACATAGATGAGGATGACGACGAGTCGCGGTACGACATATAAGGGGAAACGTGGACCACCTGTACGAGGTCGCAAGAAACATGGGTGTGACCGTGGTGGAGCGTTTCCTGCCGGGGCAGCAACGTGGACGGTACGTGCATTCCAAAAAGTCAATCGTGCTCAACACTCGGCTTCATTCTCGCCAGAAAGCGCACACATTCGGCCATGAACTCGGACACGCGCATTATGGACATGAGCACGATGAAAACCCCGGCTCAGTAATCGGACTCCGCCAGGAACGCAAGGCCGATGAATTTGCGGCGAGGCTCCTCATAAATTCGTACGACTACGAAGTGACCGAGCGAATGTATGGACCGCACGTACCCACACTCGCAGTACAGCTGGGTGTTACCGCTCCAATGATTTACGCCTGGCAGTCGATGCAAAGGCGAAACAACCCACGCGTGAGATAGGAACACCATGGCGAGACAACAGCTTCCACCTCAAATCAAGAAGATTGAGCTTGAGAAGAAGGAGCGAGGGAAGCCTGTCGTTCGATATCAGTTGACGGTCGATACCGGAATTAATCCTGAGACTGGACGTCGGAAGCAATTCAAGAAGCGATACGCCACCGAGGCGGAAGCGCGCGACATGCTCGCGACTATTCAAAGCGACGTTGTCCGCGATGTTCATGTGCACGCATCAAGCCTCACCGTCGAGAAGGCTTGTGCTGACTGGCTTGCCGGCCGACGAGTGAAGCCCACAACCCTGAGTGCATACACGCATGCCCTACAGCCACTTAGGGATCGACACGGAGGCCTATCGGTTCAGAAGCTCACGAAGCGCGACCTCGACGATCTTGTCACCGACCTAACCACCGGCGAGTTCAAGAAGTCGGACGGCGAACCAGCCCGAAAGTGGACCGCCAACAGCATCAATCCGATGTTGAATCTGGTCTCTGCCGTGCTTACAGGACTGATGAAGCAGGGCCTACTCGTACGTGATGTTGCACGGCTGGTCGACCGACTCCCCCGGCCGAAGAAAGAGATGAAGACCTTCACCGAACACGAAGTGCGAACCTTGCTGGCGAAGGCCGAGTCCGACCGGATTGGCCACGCTTGGCATCTCGCTTTGTCTGGACTTCGACGTGGAGAGGTGGCAGGCCTCCGATGGCCGGACGTCAATTTCAGAGACAAGACGTTGACTGTTGCTCACAACCGAGTCTCAGTGAACGGAAAGGCAGTTGAGGGAGATCCGAAGACTGACAAGTCCGCCCGCACCCTTCCTCTGACGCCTGCGCTCGAGACATCACTGAAAGCGGCCAGAAAACGGCAAGCAATTGAGCGCCTCGCACTTGGCGAAGCCTACGGCGCTGGGACCCACGTCGTATGCGACGAAGCCGGGAATCCGTATCACCCGGACACGATTTCGACGTACTGGCGAACCATCTGCAAGTCGGCCAAAGTCTCGGCGATTCGACTACACGACGCACGCCACACGTGCGGGACACTCATGCACCTGCAAGGGGTCCCGATCGCCGTCATCTCAGCATGGCTTGGGCACGCCGACTCGGCATTCACCATGCGCACCTACATGCATTCGCAGGACGATGCGCTAAAGGCTGCCGCCGCGAGTTTGCAGTCACTTGTGACAATCCGTGACAATTTCGGCTCTCTCTGACCGCACGAAAAAGGGCACCCACCATGCTCGCGCTGGTAGATGCCCTATTCGATGGAGCCTCCTGTCGGGATTGAACCGACGACCTTTCGCTTACAAGGCGAGTGCTCTACCACTGAGCTAAGGAGGCGAAGACCGACGCGTTGCCGCGACTGACTTTGCGGAGCCATCATATCCAAGCCGTCACGGTGGCCGCGCCCGGGTCACGTTAGATAGCGTGGGCCCCATGCGCAACTCCCACTCCGCCCCCTGATGGCGAAATTCACCGAAGCACTCACACGCCTGACGGGAAACCGCCAAGCCACCGTCGACACGGTCACGTCGGCTCCCGCGCCGCTACAACCGATCGACCTCACCGACGACGCCGTCGTCGCAGAAGTTCTGGACCTGGCGGTTCGGGTCGGCGAAGTCCTCCTCGCCTCCGGGACCGCAGCCATGGACACGGCGGAGCAGGTGCAGTTCATCGCCGCCACCTACGGCCTTGCTCAGTGTGACGTCGACGTCACTTACAACTCGATTGTGCTCTCTGCCTATCGCGGCCCGACGCGACCGCCGGCGAGCACGATGCGCATCGTCCACTACCGCTCGATGGACTTCACGCGACTGGCGGCTGTCGACCGTCTGACGCGTCGTATCCGCCGTGAGGCGATCACACCGGACCAAGCGCACGACGCACTCACAGCCATCACGACGGCGCCGCACCCGTACAACCGATGGACCGCAACCATGGCCTGGGCAGCGATGGCGGCTTCGGTCTCCGTCCTGCTCGGCGGCGGGTTCCTTGTTGCCACAGTCGCGTTTCTGACGACGATGGTTATCGATCGGGTCAACCGCGTACTGAACCGGTTCGGGTTGCCGTTCTTCTTCCAGCAGGTTGTCGGTGGTCTCATCGCGGCTGCGCCCGCCGCGACGCTCTATACCTTTCA
The DNA here is from genome assembly GCF_056401335.1 of Rhodococcus sp. P4_F3_2. NCBI lineage: Bacteria > Bacillati > Actinomycetota > Actinomycetes > Mycobacteriales > Nocardiaceae > Rhodococcus > Rhodococcus sp. P4_F3_2. The sequence goes on along the minus strand of NZ_JBFUJN010000002.1, from coordinate 100,270 downwards.
GGATCAGCTGGGGATCAGTATCCGGCCGTCGCTGGTGATCGCGGCCGGAGTGGTCGTTCTGCTGTCCGGGCTGTCGCTGGTGGGCTCGGTCCAGGACGCGATCATGGGCGCTCCGATCACGGCTGTAGCGCGATTCTTCGAAGTGGTGATGATGACGGGCGGCATCATCGCGGGTGTCGCGATCTCACTGCGAATGACCGGAATGTTGGGTTCGACGCTTCCACCGATCAACGTGGAAGTATCGACCATCACGCAGTTGCCGATCCTGATGCTCTCCGGCGCGTGTGCGTCGGTCTTCTACGCTCTTGCCTGCTACGCCGAGCGGCGTGCACTCACCGCGGCATTCCTGGGCGGCGCGGCCGGCAGCGGTGTGTCGATCTTCGTGCAAACACTCGACGTCGGCCCCGTGATCGCCGCAGCGATCGCGGCGACCGTCGTCGGTCTTGCCGGTGGTCTGATGGCTCGCCGCGCCCTGACGCCTCCGCTGGTCGTCGCGGTCGCAGGCATCACTCCCCTGCTCCCCGGTCTGTCGCTGTACCGAGGCCTGTACGCGCTGCTCAACGACCAGGTACTGATCGGTCTGACTGCCTTGCTGTCGGCATTCGGTATCGGCTGCGCCCTGGCTGCTGGCGTGACGCTCGGCGAATGGGGAGCGCGAACTCTGGCGGGCCACCTCCCGGGGCCCAGCTCTTTCGGTTCACTCAGGGGTTTCCGAGCAGCGAGAGAATCAGCTCTCGACTGCGTGCTTTCCGCCGGCAGCCTGATCGGCTTCCATGGCCTCTCGCAGGCTCTTCGGACGCATGTCGGTCCAGTTCGCCTCGACGTATTCGAGGCACGCCTTGCGGCTGTCTTCACCGAACACCACGCGCCAGCCGGCGGGGACCTCGGAAAACGTGGGCCACAGCGAGTGCTGGTCCTCGTCGTTCACCAGCACGTAGAAGCGGCCGTCTTCGTCATCGAAAGGATTAGTGCTCATCTCGCCTCACTTGTTACGTACGTGTCTTGTGCGCCCAGACTAGCAAGCGCACCAGTTCGGTTCTGGTGGCTCAGAACCGACGCCAGAATCTCCCCCGCCCGCACTGCCACGTTCGACAGCAGCGACGACGTCAATCCGTGAGTCTGTTCTGTCCCACCCTGCAGATAGATACCGCCTGTCACGTCCTCCGTTACAGCCAGTCGATAATCCCGACTGACGTTACGCGGAACGGACGAATCCGGCACGAGTTCACCCAACAAATTGTCCAGCGGCGCCGGGGTGAAACCCGTGGCCAGAATGAGTGCGTCGCACGACAGCGTGTCGGTCAAGCCGTCGAGGTTGCTGCGGACGGCCAGTTCGATGCCGGATTCGGTCTCCACGGCACTCGTGATCTCCGAGGCCCGACGCATGAACAGTCGCCTCGGCCCGCGAACCATCTCCTGATATTCGGTGGCATAGAGCTTGTTGATCAGTTCGATGTCGACGACCGAGTAATTGGTACTGCGGTGCAGATCGAGAAGTCGACGTCGTTCCGCGGCGTCGGCGCCGTGCAGTTGATCGACGGCTTCGGGATCGAAGATGCGATTTGCGTATGGGCTGTCGTCTGCGGGGCTGTAGCCGTAGCGGGCAAAAACACTGTGGACTTCGGCGTTCGGGTAGTTCGCGTGCAGGTAGTCGACGATCTCCGCGGCACTCTGACCGGCACCGAGAACAACGAACCTGTTGTGCACGGGCTCAGGCATTGCTTCGAGGTGGAAGAGGAACTGGTGGTTGTGGAAGCACCGGGACGACGGCGTTGCCCATTCCGGGATCCGCTCTTTCAGTCCGGCTCCGACGACGATGTTGCGCGCGATCACCGTTTCACCGTCGGCTGTGCGGACCGCAAAGCGATCGACAACGCCGTCGGAGTTCTTGATGCCCTCGACCCCGTCGACGGTTGTACCGAACTGCACATCCGCGTCGACTCGTCGAGCTGCCCAGCACAGGTAGTCGTTGAACTCGTGGCGCGTGGGAAAGAAGGTCTGGTGGTTGACGAAGTCGACCAGCCGCCCCTGCTCGAACAGATACGAGAAGAAGCTGTATCCGCTCTGTGGGTTACGGAACGTCACCAGGTCCTTCGGAAACGCGATCTGCATCGTGGCACCGTCGAGCAGCATCCCGGGATGCCACGCGAACTGAGACTGCTTTTCGAAGAACCGCGCATTCACCCGATCAACGGCTGCACAATTTGCATTGTGTTCTTCGACAGCGATGGCCAACGCGAGGTTGGCCGGACCGAACCCGACGCCGACGATGTCGACCACGGCGGGTTCGGCGCTGGAGTCTCTCGGTGATTCACTCATTACAGGTAGTCCATCCCCGACGGGACGACCTGATAAGGTCGCCAATCGATGTCCCGAAGTAAGTAGCAAAGGCTACCCTTAATGAGGTGAGGGTATCAATACTGTGAGCCCCCGTATAGCGGTCGACCCCGCGGAGCGATGCGACGTATGTCATAGTTTCGCCCCTTCACTCACGTCATCCCCTTCGGCGATGGCCGCAGCCTCGATCACGTCGACCAGCTGACCTGCCCATTCACGGACCGCGCCCGCATCGACGCGGTCGGCACGGAACCCGAGAGTTGCAAAAACAGGCCCTTCGCCCACCGGCTCGTAAAAACTCAACGTCAAATCCGCATCGGGCACTCCCACCGGAATCGGTACGAGAGAACCGAAGTCGCCGAGCCCGTCCAAATCCGCCTGCTGGTGATGGATCACCATCACCTGAGGTCTCATGGACGCCGGATTACCCAGAGCCTGCTCGACATACACATACGAGACGTCCTGATTGCTCAGCGCTTCCAGGTTGCCTTCCCTCACCCGACCGAGCAATTCTGCGAACGTCGGACTACCGGACGTATCCGTGCGCAGGAGAACAACATTGAAGAAGGATCCGATCATCGGTTCGAGACGGGGATCCGACCTGCCCGCAACCAATGAACCGATCGGAAGATCGGTACCCGCCCCAGCCTTCGTGAGAACGGCGGCCAGCGCAGCCTGAAGGACCATGAACATGCTCGTCCCGGTGCGCGCAGCCAGCGCGTCGATTCTGGCGTGCAGATCCGCGTCGATGTCGACAGAGACCACGTCACCCCGAGGTTCCGAGTCATCTTCCGGCAACGGAAGATTCACACTGGTCGGTATTCCGTCGAGCGCATCCTGCCAGTACGCAAGCTGCTTCGAGGCACGGCTGTCGACGTCCAGGGGGTCACCCAACAGCTCGTCCGACCACACGGTGTAGTCGGCGTAGGTCAACGCAAGCTCGTCCCAGATCGGTTGATCTCCCTGCGACCTGGCTGCATAAGCAGAGACCAGATCTCCCAGCAGCGGCACTACGGACCACTCGTCGACGGCGATGTAGTGCATGACGAGAAGCAGTGTCCGAGAGCCGTCTTCACCGAGCACCAGATGGACCCGCAACGGCGATTGCTCACGCAGATCCATCGGAAGTTGAGCCAGCTCGAACACCACTCGACCCACATCGCCGGCGCCGACATCGACCACATCGACAGTCGGCCGCACCGATTCTCTTGCCACGACGATGCCGTCGACCTCGACGAAGGTGGTCCGCAGGGGTTCGTGGCGCGACGTCACATCGTCCAAGGCGTGCCCGAGAATCTCCGGATCGATCTTCGATTTCAGGGTCAGTGCCAGAGCGTGGCTCGCTTGCGGGTTCGCACCGGCTGCGCGGAACAACTCCCACTGACGACGTTGCGGCGCAGACAGACCCATGGTCTCCGGACGCCTCGCCGCCGGCGCCAGGACCGGGCGTCCACCCTCCGAACGCGCAACGACTGCCGCCAACTCCGCAACGCTCGGTGCGTCGAACACGTCTCGAATACTGACGTCCACGCCGAACGCTTCACGAATGCGACCGACCAGTTTCATCGAAGCCATCGAATGTCCACCGAGTTCGAAGAAACTGTCGTGGACTCCGACACTCGGGAGTTGCAATATCTCCGCGAAGGCAGCTGCAACCGTGGACTCCACGGCAGTGCGAGGAGCAACATCACCCGCCAACTCCGACCAGTCCGGAGCGGGCAACGCCTTGCGGTCGAGCTTTCCGTTGGGCGTCAACGGGAGCGGACCATCGAGAGCGACAACCATGGTCGGAACCATGTAGTCGGGCAACGACATTGCAGCGAGATTTCGCACTGCCGTCGTGTCCACCACAGCACCGGGTTCGGGTGACACGTAACCGACCAGGCGCGTGATTTCGCCCTGCCGATCCGCGACGACCGTTGCCTGCTTCACCGAAGGATGGGCACTGAGAGCTCCGATGATTTCACCCAATTCGATTCGGAAACCGCGAATCTTGACCTGATCGTCCACGCGGCCGAGGAAGTCGATGTTCCCGTCCGAGCGCCACCGCGCTCGGTCGCCGGTGCGATACATGCGATCGCCCGCGGTGAAGGGATCGGCGATGAATCTCTGTGCCGTCAGATCGAATCGGCCCAGGTAGCCTCTCGCCAGGCCGCGTCCCGCGATGTACAGCTCGCCGGATACTCCCGGCGGAACCGGACGCAGTTGATCGTCGAGCACGTACGCCTGTTCGTTGGGGTCTGGGACTCCGATGGGCACAGCACCGTTCCAACCGGGTTCCGCCTGCCACAGTGTGTTGTTCACCGTGGCTTCGGTGAGTCCGTACGCGGCAAGCAAATTCAGCCGCTCCGCCCATCGCCCGATCAGCTCGGGCGGAACCGTCTCGGTTCCGACCAACACCGTGCAGCCCTGCGGTACTTCACATCCCGCCGGCAGGGCGGCCAGCAACGAGGGAGGGATGATTGCATGAGTCACGCGATTGCTCGTCATGAAATCGGTCAACGCCGGGCCGGCCACTCGTGCGCTCTGCGGCACGATCACCAGGGTGCTGCTCGTGCACAGAGCCATCGCCAATTCGAATACCGCAACGTCGAAGCCGACCGAAGCGAACTGCATCACCACCGAACCCGGTACCAGTCGCATCCGAACCTCGGCTGTCGCAACAAGACTCGGAATACCGTCGTGGGAAAGGACGGCGCCCTTCGGCTTGCCGGTCGATCCCGAAGTGTAGATGACATAGGCCGCGTGGTTGACGCCAACTGGTGGCCTGGGAGTTTCGACGATCACTGCCTCGTCCAGTTCCGCACGTATCAGCGGATCGTCCAAGAGGATTCGCTCGACACCGGCCACATCCTCGATCCGCGAGCTTTCCTCCGAGGTGGACAGCAGTACCGAGGTGCGAGAATCGGTGAGCATGTAGGCGATGCGCTCGCTCGGGTGGCTCAGATCCAGGGGTAGATACGCTGCCCCCAGCTTGAGCACGGCGAGGACCGACGCGACCATCTCCACCGAACGCGGGACGGCAAGTCCCACCACGTCTTCGACCGAGACCCCGCGCCGATACAGCACGCCGGCTATCCGATCACATTGCTCGGAGAGCTCGCGGTACGTGGCCTGCCCCGCCTCGTCGCGCACCGCAATCGCCTCGGGTGTATCAGCGACCCCACGCGCGAAGGCGTCGTAGAACGTTTCCTCCGGCACGTCGACGGCGGTGTCGTTGAACGAGGTGACAACTTGCTCGAGTTCGCCGGGCAAGAAGATGTCGATGTCGCCGATCTCAATGTCGGCCGATTCCACGACGGCCGCGATCACCGATTCCAATCGGTTCGAAATTCGCTGTGCTGTTTCGCGATCGAAGAGGTCGCTGCCGTATTCGAGTCGGACGTCGATGCAGCCTTCGCCGCCGAGGTACTCGGTGAAGTTGAACACCAGATCGAACTTGGCTGTGTACTCCTCGAGTTCGAACGGATCCCCGCCCATCTCCTCGCGGCTGTGATAGCCGACCATGACCTGGAACAGCGGGTTGCGTGCCAAGGTTCGCGACGGATTGAGGCGTTCCACCACAGTTTCGAAGGGAACATCGGCGTTGGCGAAGGCCTCGAGGTCTCCCTCGCGAACGCGATCCACCAACTCTCGGAACGTCGGGTTACCTGACGTATCCGTGCGCAGCACAATCGTATTGACGAAGAAGCCGACCAAGTCGTCGAGCCCCTGTTCACTACGTCCGGCTACGGGAGCGCCGAGGGGAAGGTCCTCACCCGCTCCGAGCGCAGTCAGCAACGCCGCCGACGCCGCGTGCAGGACCATGAACATCGAACTCTGGCTCCCGCGCGCCAGGTCTCGCAGTGCGGCAGTTGTGTCCACACCCAACCGTGTTACCACTGCGCCACCGGAGAAACTCGGTCTGGCCGGTCGGCTCCGGTCGGTGGGAAGCAGCAGTTCTTCGGGGGCTCCGTCCAAACTCTTCGCCCAGAAGTCCAACTGCGTGCTCAGGACACTCGACGGATCGTCGGCGCTGCCGAGCAATTCCCGTTGCCACAGGGTGTAGTCCGCGTACTGAACCGGTAGCGGTTCGAAAGCTGGCTCCTCGCCCTGAATCCGAGAGGAGTAGGCAGACATCAGATCGCGCAGGAACGGCCGATCGGACCATTCGTCCGTTGTGATGTGATGCAGGACGATCACGACGATTACGGCACCGTCTACTCGGATCAGACGGGCGCGAATCGGAATCTCGTTCGAAAGGTCGAACGGACGGCCCACTGCCACTGCAACTTCGCCGGCGACACCGGATTCCCGTGAATGAACTGTCTCGACCGGAACCTTCGCCGATTCGAGAATTATCTGTTCCGGTGTTCCGTCCACCAACCGGAACACCGTACGCAAGGATTCGTGTCGTCCAACGACGTCACCCAGCGCCGCGGCGAAGACGTCCGCGTCCAATGCACTGTCCAAGCGGAGCACGATCGGGAAGTTGTAGGCCGCGGAGTTCTCTTCCATCTGTCCGATCAGCCACAAACGCTGTTGAGCGGCAGAAAGTGGAAGGTGGTCCGGCCGCGGCTTCGCTACCAGCATCGGTCGCATCGATCCCTGTTCGGCCACAATGCGTTCCGCGAGTTCCGCGACGGTGGGCGCTTCGAAGAGATCACGCATGGTCAGACTGTTCGGAATGGCGATCCGAGCTCGACTGATCAGTTTGGTGGCCAGAAGCGAGTGCCCACCGAGGTCGAAGAAGTTGTCGTCGACACCGATGTCGTCCACATCGAGTACGTCGGAGAAGAGCTCACAGAGAACCTCTTCCGTGTGGTTCCGCGGTGCAATCGACTCCCTACTCCGCTCCCCCAGCACCGAATCGGCCGTGGGCAGTGCCTTGACGTCGAGCTTGCCGTTGACGGTCATCGGTAGTGACTCCACCTCGATCACCACGGCCGGAACCATGTAGTCGGGTAGGCGAACTCGCGCCTGCGCGCGGTAGTCGTGCGCGGCGCCGAGCTGCACGGGCGTCACGTAGCCGACGAGCCTCTTGACTCCACCCGCCCCGACGTCGACCACGACCGCTGCTTGCCGCACGTGCTCGTCGGATTCGAGAACGGAGACGATTTCGCTCGGCTCGATCCGGTGACCTCTGATCTTCACCTGGTCGTCGGTGCGGCCCAGGAAGTCCAGGTTGCCGTCAGCGCGTCGCCGCACCAGATCCCCGGTGCGGTACATACGTTCTCCGGTCCCGGCTGGATCTGCGACAAAGCGCTCGGACGTGAGCGCAAAGCGTCCGAGGTAGCCGCGGGCCAAACCGGCTCCGGCAATGTACAGTTCGCCGGCAACCCCGTCGGGGACCGGGCGTAGCCAGCCGTCGAGAATGTGCGCGGCGGTGTTCCAGATCGGCTTGCCGACCGTCGGGGTGTCACTGTCGGCCGTTCCGCCGCCGAGAGTGTTGATCGTGTATTCCGTCGGACCGTAGAGGTTGTAGCCCACGGTTCCCTCGGTCTCGCGCAGCCTGTTCCACACCGAATCCGGAACGGCTTCACCGCCGAGCAGGACCAGCGGAGGACGGTGTTGTCCCACACCGTCGTCGAGCAACCCGCTGTCGATCAGGTGCGTCGCGTAGGTCGGTGTCACGTTGACGACGTCGATTTCCTGTGCGTCGCAGTATGCAACGAGCGCCTCGGCATCACGACGCAGATCCTCGTCACAGATGTGCACCTCGTGACCTTCCACGAGCCACAGAAGTTCCTCCCACGACATGTCGAAGGCGAAGGACACGGTGTGCGCGATCCGCAGGCGCCGGCCCGTCGCGGCGATCACCGGTTCGAAGATCGCCTCGCGGTGGTTGAACTGCATGTTCGTCAAGCCGCGGTAACCGGTGACCACGCCCTTGGGCTTGCCGGTCGATCCGGAGGTGTAGATGACGTACGCGGGGTGGTCGAGCCGATGCGGTGCTCCCGGGGCGAATGCTCCGAGTTCCGCCGCGGAGAGTGCCCGCGCCGAGATCGTCAGTCGCCTTGCCGCAGTGTCCGGCTCGTCGAGCACGATGGTCCGAATGTCCGCGGTGCGGACGTCCGCGCCTTCGAATTTCGGTGCGGCGGCGACAGTCGTCAGCAACACGACCGGATCTGCGTCGTCGATCATCACGGCCAACCGTTCGGCCGGATGGTCGAGTTCGAGGGGTAGGTAGGCAGCGCCCGTGCGCAATACGGCGAAGAGCGCGACGACCATGTCCACCGAGCGCGGCAGACCAAGAGCCACGATCTTTTCCGGCCCGGCGCCGTAGTTGATCAGCAACCGCGCCATCCGATTGACCTCGCCGTCGAGATCGGCGTAGGTCATCCGACGCTTCCCGAACACGAGTGCCGTGTCGTTCGGTTGCGCCGACGCCACCTCTTCGAACAGGTCGGCAATGGTGCGCTCCGGCAACTCTCGGATCTGCGTCTGCTGCGCTACCGCGGGAATCGGCGTCGCAACGACCGAACCTGTCATATCCTGCGACCAACTCTGGAGCAGGTCGACGAAGTGACCGAGCAGGTCCTCGGCTCGGCGCGCGGTCACCAGATGCGGATGGAACTCGAACTTGACGTTGACGGTGGTACCCGGGGTGACAACCACGGTCAGCGGATAGTGCGTGTGATCGATACTGTCGCTGCCGCTCACGTCGTGTGCGGCATTGAGTGCGTCGACCTGCTTCTCGTCCACGAAGTTCTGCAGGACCATCAGCACGTCGAACAGTTGACGATGCTCGGAAATACGTTGGATCGAGGCCAATCCGAGGTAGTCGAATGGCATCAGCGAAAGACGATCCGCCTGCGTTCGGCGAAGAAGTTCCTCGACGCTCTCGTTCGGATCCAGTTGCAGCCGAACGGGAACGGTGTTGAGGAACATGCCCACCACGGTGTCGATTCCCGGTACCTCCGGTGGCCTTCCGGCAACCGTGGAGCCGAAGACGACGTCCTGTCGACCGGTGGCCGACGCCAGCACCATAGCCAGCGCTGCGTTGAGTACCGTGTTGAACGTGACGCCGGATGCGGCAGCGCGCTCACGCAATGCACGCGAAAGCGGTTCCGACAGAACCGCATCGCGGCGATCCGGAAGCTGAGTTTCGACGCCGGGCGCAGGCTCGGCAACAAGCGTCGGCTCCTCGAGTCCTGCGAGCGCTCCGCGCCACCCCGCGTCGGCGGTTGCACCGTCGCGGTCGGCCAACCAGGCGAGGTAGGCCTCGAACGACCCCTCGGGTTCGCCGAATGCGCTGTCGTCCCCGCCGGTGTCGTACAGCGCCAGAAGCTGGCTGACGACAAGGCCGTTGGACCAGCCGTCCCACAACAGGAACTGCCTGTTGATCACCAGTCGATCATGTCCGCCGGGCAGATGCAGCACGCTCATACGCCACAGCGGCGGCGCGGTCAGGTCGAATGGAGTCACTCTGTCGTGGGCGGCGACGGCCTCGGCGCGCTCACGAGCAGCCGAGTCGTCGAGTTCACGGAGATCGTGGACGGCTACGGGAACATCGAGTCCCGCACTGAAGAACTGCACGGGCTCGTTCAGTCCTTCGCTCACGAATCCCGCTCGCAACGTGGGATTTCGTCGTTGAAGTGTCCGGGCGGCCGCAGCCAACCTGTCGACATCGAGGGTGTGCCCGAAGTCCATCGAGAACTGTGCCGTGTAGATGTCTCCACCACTACTGCTGTCGCTGCTGCCTGCGTAGCCGGCTTGGAAGTACAGGCCTTCCTGCAACGGTGAGAGTGGGAGGATGCTGCTGACACCCGCCGGGCTCGCGTCGGCTATCGCGTCGATCTCGGCCTGACTCAGGTCGAGCAACGGCACATCGGACGGGGTCAGGATGGGAGGCCCGTCATGCTCCGCGGCCGCAGCCGCCAGATCGCCGAGCGCCGAGACCCAGCCGTCGGAGAGTGACTGCGCGTCCTCCTCGGACAAATCTTCACTTGCCCAGGCGAAGTCGGCACGGAGTTCCGAATCCACGCTGACGACATTCACGATCAGCCGATACGGACCTCCCATGTCTGCGTCGGGATCGGTGGACATGGCTTCGGATTCCGCTGCCAGGGACCATGCTGTCGATCCAGCTGTCGTCGTACGTCCGAGATAATTGAACAGGATCTGAGATTCGGAGCGCCCCGCCAATCTCGATGCCGTACGTGCATTCACGTACCGCAACATCCCGTAGCCGATACCGCCGTCCGGAGCCGCCCGCAGGCTCTCCTTCACCTCGCGCAGCGTGTCCACCGGGTCGGTTCCGCCGAGCAGTCGCATCGGGGCAATCGTGGTGAACCAGCCGACCGTTCGCGACAGATCGGTCCCGGGTACCAATTCCTCGCGGCCGTGCCTTTCGAGATCGACCAGCAGTTCGCGCTCACTGCGACCGGTGGAACGACGCCAGCGATCGACCGACATCGCCAACGCAGCCAACAGAACATCCGTTCCCTCGGCACCCAGCATGGCCGCAACCGTTCCGAGTGCCGCCTCGGAGATTGCTCCGTCCACCGTGACCGTGCGCCTCGAGCCTCCGGATACGACGGCATAGCTCGCGGTACCGGGGATCAACTCCGCGCCCGGAGCGGTCACGGTCAACCAGTGATCGAGTTCGGCAAATCGATGAGCACTGTATGCGTGTTCGGCCACCGTGCGGGAGAAGGTACGCAGCGAAGTTCCGACGGCATCCAATGCGGCGGGCTCTCCGGCCTCGACGGCCACCCAGGCCATCGCGAGATCCTCGAGCAGGGTTCCCCACGAAACCCCGTCCACGACCAGGTGGTGCGCGACTATCGCGAGTCGGCCCAGATTATCAGCGCCACAATCGAACCAGACCACCGAGACCATCCGTCCTGCAGACGGATCCAAACGACTGGTCGCACACTCGGAACGTTCGGTGATGAGCGTCCGCAACTCGGTGTCATCCAGTCCCCGAGCATCAACGCGTTCGACAAGGTTCGCTGCCCGGATACTGCCGGGTTCCTCGATCCGCGCCGACCACATTCCGCGGTCATGTCGGATCAAGGTTTGGCGAAGTCCGTCGTGGTGATCGAGCACGGCCTGCAATGCGCCGGTGATCGAATCGAGAGATGTTGCCGGAGAGTGGATCAGAACTGCCTGGTTGAAGCGATCGGTACCACCCGTCCATTCGGACAAGCGGTGCACCACCGGCAGCGGAACCAGCTCACCCACGCCGATGTCGGCCGTGACGGTGGCAACCGACGTGGCGACATCACCCACCGCTGCGGCGATCGCAGCGGGAGTGCGCAATTCGAAGATCTGACGCGGGGTCAGTACTACCGAATCACGACGAGCCAGGTTGACCAGTCGGATCGCCAGGATACTATCGCCGCCGAGAGTGAAGAAGTCGTCGCGTGCCCCGACGCGTGGCAGGCCGAGAACTGTCGCGAAATGCCTGGCGAGGAGGTCGGCAACGCCCGAGGACACTACTCCCGTCGTTTCGCCCACCTGTGCCGCGAAATCCGGTGCCGGTAGGGCTTTTCGGTCGAGCTTGCCACTCGGACTCAGCGGCAACGACTCGAGCCGCACCAACGCGCTTGGCACCATGAACTCCGGCAGCACCGACAACAACTGCCCTCGAACCGCAGCGTCATCAGCATCTCCGACCAGATAGGCGACCACCTGTGCGCGGTTACTCGGACCGTCGGTTCGGACGATCACGGCACTTGCCGAGACTCCGGGGCACAATGCCAACTGCGCTTCGATTTCACCGAGCTCGATGCGGAATCCACGAACCTTCACCTGCTCGTCGACACGGCCGAGGTACTCGAGAACGCCGTCGGCATTCCACCGCACGATGTCACCGGTCCGGTACATCCGCGAGCCGCCGTCGCTGTACGGATTCGCCACAAATCTCTCGGAGGTCAATCCCCCACGTCCGTGGTAACCACGCGCCAGTTGTGGTCCAGCCAGATACAGCTCACCGGTGACACCGGCCGGAACGTTCTGCAGATACGGATCGAGAACGAACAGGCCGGTATTGGCGGCGGGTGCGCCGATCGGGACACTGACGGCGTCTGCCGGAGTGTCCTGCACCGACGGCTGCCAACTGACGTCGACGGCTGCCTCGGTGGGGCCGTAGAGGTTGTCCACCAGAACGTTCGGCAGGATCTCGGCAACCTTGCGTGCAACGTGAACGGGCAGTGCCTCACCGCTGCAGTTGACGATCTCGAGGGAAGAGCACCGTGCTGCTTTCGGCTCCGCAAGAAACACTTCGAGCATCGACGGAACAAAATGCACTCGGGTCACGGAATGTTCGACGATGACGTCGGCCAGATAGCCCGGATCCTTGTGCCCGTCCGGCTCGGCCATCACCAGAGTTGCCCCCACCAGGAACGGCCAGAAGAATTCGGGGACGGAGACGTCGAAACTCGACGGGGTCTTCTGCAGCATCCGGTCGGAGAAGTCCAGCGGACGTATCTGCTGTGCCCAGAGCAATCGGTTGACCACACCCTCGTTGGTGACCACAACGCCTTTGGGACGACCGGTCGAACCCGAGGTGTAGATCATGTACGCGGCATCCGCGGGCGATCCTGGGACGCTCAGCGGTTCGGCTGGGAACTGCGCCGACTCCGATACCGTCACCCGCGGAACCGAACCCGAATCGAGTGAAGAATCTTCCGACACCACGACGCACACCGGATCGGCGTCGTCCAGCATGTACGTCAGCCGCTCCGCCGGATAGCCGGTGTCGAGCGGAACGTATGCTCCCCCGGCCTTCCCGATGCCGAGTATCGCAACCATCAGATCGACCGAGCGCGGCAAGGCAACCGCCACCAATGATTCGCGTCCGACGCCACGTTCGTGCAGCAGATGCGCAAAACGATCAGCGCGAGAGTGAAGTTCGGCGTAGGTCAACGACTCTTCACGGAAGATCACTGCGGTGGCTTCGGGCGTACGCCCGGCTTGATCCTGCAGCAGCTCGGTCAGCGTTGTGCGCGGCCGATCCAAGGCCGTGCCGATGCTACCCGGCTGTGCGGGTGCCAGCGCGATCCGGCCGATGACCTGGTCGAGATCGCGAGAGAGCTCGGTGAGTACGACTGCGAGAGCTTCGGCCAGCGACGCAGCGGCATCGCCGTCCACCTGAGCAGCGTCGTACTTCAATTCCAACGCCAATTGATCGCCGGGGACGACGATCAGGGTCAGCGGGTAGGCCGGTCGCTCGTCGAATCGAATTCCCGTCAGTCGCACCGAGTTCGTCGGATCAGCGATTGCCGTGTCACCGAGTGGATAGTTCTCGAACACGACCAGTGATTCGAAGTTCTGCTCCAGTCCGCCAGTCCGCCGCAGTTCCGGTAGCCCCAGGTACTGATGGTCGAGTAGTTCCGATTGTTCCCTCTGCCAACGAGAAAGTGCTTGCGCAGCTGTCTCTGCCGGATCGAACCGCAACCGAGCCGGCACAGTGTTGATGAACAAGCCCACCATGGACTCGATGCCGGGCAGGTCTCCACCGCGTCCCGATACGGTTGATCCGAACAGCACGTCTGATCGGCCGGTCATTCGGCCGAGCACCAGTCCCCAGGCGCCGTGCACGAGCGTGCTCAGCGTCAAACCGTGGGAGCGTCCGGTGGTCGACAGCGCGCGAGTATCACTGTCGGACAGCTCGACTCGGGTAGCATGGATTCCGCTGCTGCTCGCGCTCGGCGCGGGAAGTTCGACCGCGGGCCCGGGAGAGTTCAGTGCTTTTCTCCACACCGCTGCCGAAGCCTCGTGATCGTGGCCGGCCAACCATTCGAGGTAGCTGCGGTACGGCGCCGGACTCGGGAGCACCACGCCGGAATCGCCAACGCTGTACGACGCCATCAGCTCCCGCAGCATCACCGGGACCGACCATCCGTCTGCAACCGCATGGTGAATCGACTGCAGCAGAAGGTACTTCTCCGAAGAAGCACGGAGCAGTGTGTAACGGACGAGCGGCGGTTGCGCGAGGTCGAACCCACGCGCACGCTCGGCGGAAAGCAGTTCATCCACATCGGCGCCGGCATCCGTGACTACTGCCATCTCCACGACGACGCTCGGGTGCACCACCTGCACGACCCGGCCGTCGCCCAGGACCGAGAATCCGGTGCGCAGCGCCTCGTGTCGATCCACGACGGATTGCAGCGCACGGCGCAGAGCCGCGCTGTCCACGGCGCCGGTCAGCTCCACGACCTGTTGCACGACATACTGATCAGCCCCCGGATCGGCAAAAGCCGAATGGAAGTAGATCCCTTCCTGCAACGGAGTGAGCGGGAGAATCTCTTCTGCCTTCGGCAACCCGTCCGCATCGGCCTGAGTGAGCGCCACCAGAGGGTAGTCGGACGGTGTCGCGCCGCCGAAGGCTGCGAGCCCGGACACGGCCTTGAGCGAGTCCAGCCACAACCGCGCAAACCTGTCGATGTCGCTACGCAGGAAGATATTCGACGCCCAGGTCAGAGTGGCCCGCAGTCGTGGCCCACCGGCCGCTTCCTCGGCTACGACGTCGACAGACAACGCGTGACCCAACGGCATGGACGGATCGGCAGCGCCGTCCATCGACACCGGGAACCAGTCCCCCTCTGCAACTGCAGTGCGCCCCAGATAGTTGAGCACCACCTCGGGTGCTGCGACGCTACGCAACTGATCCGAGCTGCCGAGGTATCGCAATGCTCCGTACCCGAAGCCTGCGTTCGGGACGCGTCGAAGTTGCTCCTTGACGCTCTTGAGAACCACCGCCAACTCACCGCTCGCTTCGAGATCCGGAGCGGCTGTATCGATTTCGAGTGCAACCGGGAATACCGTGGTGAACCATCCGACAGTACGTGTCAGGTCGACGTGCGCAGCGCCGTCACCGCGAACGATGTCTTCGTCGCGTCCGTGCCCTTCCAAGTCGATGGTCACCGATGCGGCACCGCTCCACTTGGTCAGCGCAACGGCCAATGCGGTGATCAGCACTTCGCTCACGTCGGCCCCGAATGCCCGTGGGACACTGCCCAACAACCGATCGGCGAATTCCGGAGGCAGGGTGATCGATCGCGCCGCGGCGGTGCGCGCGAGGTCAACTGTCGGGTCGAGTGCCCGACGGCCGAGAGGTGACTGTTGTGCGGAAGTCACCGAGTCCCAGAACTCGATCTCCGAGTCCAGTCGCCCGGCTCCGACCGCCTCCGAAACGAGTTCGGCGTACCTTCTCACCGACGTGCCGACCGGAGCGAGTGAGGGTTCGTCGCCCTGTATCGCTGCGATACCCGCGCGCGCAAGGTCTTCGAGGATGATGCGCCAGGAGACACCGTCGACGACCGCGTGGTGGATGACAAGCAACAGTCTTCCGGGACCGGTCGCAGTGGTGAAAAGAACAGCACTGACCATCGTGCCGTCTGCCGGGTTCAGACGCCTGACGGCTCGCTCGGTCTCGGCGACGATCAGCGGTCCGCATTCTTCGAGCGGCACCGGTAATGCACGGGTCTCGAAGACCACAGCCAATTCGTTGGTGGCCGGAACAAGCAGCGATCCTTCGGAAGTCAACTTCGCACGAAGTCCATCGTGGCGTGCCACCAGGGCATCGAGCGCCGCCTCGACATGCTCGGACGTCAAAGCTGACGGAGTCTGAATCAGCGCTCGCTGATGGAAGGTTCGTGCTACGTCCGGCGTCCCGAGGGYCCTGGCAGCGATGGGCGTCGTGGCTACGTGGCCGATCGGTTCGTCCGAATGATCGACGATCTCAGCCGTTCGGCCGGATTGGGCGCGCGCCATCGCCTCGGCGGTGCGCAGCTGAAACACCTCGCGTGGACTGATCGACAAACCGGCTGCACGAGCCGCGGTCACGAGCGAGATCGCGACGATGCTGTCACCGCCCAGTGCAAAGAAATCGTCGGTCACGCCAACCGATTCGAGACCTACCGCCGACGCGATCAACGTGCAGAATTGTTGTTCGACTTCGTTTCTCGCGGCGACGTGTGCACTCAGTTCGGCGAGATCGGGCTCAGGAAGGGCTCGACGGTCGAGTTTGCCGTTGGCCGTGAGCGGAAACTCGTCGAGGACAGTGACGGTGGTCGGGACCATGTAGTCGGGCAGCTTGCTCGCCGCCCACTCGCGAATGTCCTGTGAGTCGACCGCAAGGTTCGTCCCCGACGCTGCACTCACGTACGCGGCGAGATACTTTGCACCTGTGGGTGCTTGACGCACCAGAACTGCCACGTGGCGCACTCCGGGGTGTGAGATCACGGCGGCTTCGACGTCTTCGAGTTCTAGGCGCATGCCACGAATCTTCACCTGATTGTCCGTGCGCCCCAGGAAGTCGAGGGTGCCGTCGGCGGTCCATCGAGCCAAGTCACCGGTGCGATACATCCGGGATCCGGCCAAATCACCGGAAACAAAGGGATCTGCAAGAAAACGAGACGCGGTCAACGCCGACGCGCCCACATATCCGCGCCCCAGTAAGAAGCCCGCTGCGTAGAGTTCGCCGCCGGTGCCGACCGGAACCGGCTGCAGGTCACCGTCCAACACGTACAAACGAGTGTTGGGGTTCGGTCGGCCGATGGATGTGGCGATTCGTTCCGCGTCCTCGCGGTAGATCACATGGGAGACACCGATGGTCGCTTCGGCGGGCCCGTAGCCGTGATACAGCGTCGTGGACAGTTGGGCACGGAACCGATCGAAGAGTTCAGGCGTGAGAACCTCACCGCCGCACCACACGTGCTTCAACGAATCGAGCTGATCGGTCTCGTTCGCCAGATCCAGAAGGATGTCGAGCATCGACGAAACCAAGTAGACAAAAGTGACCGATTCTCCGGCGATCAGGTCGAGCAAGTATTGCGGGTCGCGTTCCCCCTCTGGCTTCGCGATCACCAATCGACCGCCGGAGACGAGCGGGAGCAGGATCTCGTTGATCGAGATGTCGAACGAGAGTGGGGCTTTGAACAGAGAGGCATCGCCGGACCCGAACCCGAGAATCCGCTCCCGCTGCCACAGCAACCTTGCGCAGATTGCCTCGTGGCGGATCATGGCGCCCTTCGGACGTCCGGTCGAACCGGACGTGAAGATGACGTACGCGAGTTGGGCACCGTGAATACGAATGCCAGAGGTCATTATCTCGGACAGGTCCGAAGGCCCGTCCTCGTATGCCCACGCGGAGAGATCGACCAATACGGAGTCGTCTACGCCGTCCGAGGTGAGCACCAATGTGGCACCGGCATCGGTGAGTACCGATTCGCGGCGCTCTGCGGGCCAGGACGGATCCAGTGGCACGAAGGCGCCGCCGGCGCACATGACGGCCAACAACCCCACCACCATCTCGGCGGATCTCGGAAGGCCGATCGCCACAACGGTTTCGGGTGCGACACCGCGCGAGATCAAGTGCGCGGCGAGCTGCGATACCCGACTTTCGAGCTCGCCGTAGGTCAGCCGGATATCGCCGTCGACCACGGCGACCGCGCCCCGATCGGCAGAGAAGCTGCTGCGCAACAAATCCGGCACCGTCGTCACGGGCTGCGGTTCTGCGGTCTCGTTCCACCCGCGGAGCACGAGTTCACGCTCCGCGAACGACATGGGGTCGAGTGCCGAGATCGGAAGCTGCGGCTCGGCCACGAATCGATCGAGGAACTGTTCGATTCTGGCGGTGTGATCGGCCAACTCCCTGTCGAATCCGGCCGGGGCGCGGACGTCGATCTCGATCGGTTCCCCGTCCTGACCACCGCGCACACTCAGATCCAGGTCACTGACCCGACCGGTCACCGAATTACGCACGCGCACCGGGCAGCCGCCGAAGGTGAGTGTGTGTTCGAACATCATCGAGTTGATGCCAGGACCGAAGACCTGGCGGTCGGGATCGATTGCTCGCACGTCGCGTGCGAGATCTTCTCCCCGGTACCGCCCGTGCTTGAGTATCGAGATCAAGGCGGTGTCGAGACGAGTTGCCAACTGGCCGATGGTTTCCGAGCGTTCGACCCGAATACCGAGCGGCAGAATCGTCGACGCCATCGAGGGAGTGCGCCGCATGTCGCGACCCACCCGAGCGGCCATCGGCACCGAGACGACAACGTCGTGCTGTCCGGTGGTTCGTGCAATGTACGCGATCAGCGCAGCCATGGGCAGGCGAGTTCGCCGAATCCCGGCGTCGGCGGCATAGCGATAGAGCTGCGCTGCACGATCGACGTCGAGCGTGAGCATCGCCGCGATCGGCGGCAGCGAATCATCCACCTGCCCATGCAAAATCCGCGTCGCTTCCGGTCCTGATTCAACTCGTTCGACCCAGTACTGACGGTCGAGCAGGAACCGCGGAGAGTTCCGGTATTCCAGATCGGCCGCCACCACCGCATCGAGCGACCACACCGGCGCCGCAGTCTCGAGGTTCGGATCGTCGTACCGCTCGGCTACGTCGGCGACGATGAGCGAGATGCCGTACCCGTCGACCACGCTGTGGTGATAGCGCTGATACCAGATGACTCGGTCGTCAGCAGTTCGCAGAAGCACCTGGCGGAACAGCAGATCGTCCGCACCGAAGACCCGAGCCATATCGGTGTCCATCCACGACTGCGCAGTCGAATCGGGATCCGCCTCGGCGCGAAGGTCGAGAATTTCCACGTCCCAGCGCGCATCCGGAATCGGCACCTGGATCAGCTGGTTGTCAGCATCCGCCCGAAAGTGCACGAACAGCGCTTCGACGCGTCCGACTGTGGCCTTGATCGCCGCTGCCGCGCGCTCGACGTCGATCGTCCCGTCGACCTCGACGACAAGTCCGATGTTGTACACCGGACTGCTCGGATCGACGTTCTGAGCAACCCACACCTCACGCTGAGCGGCCGTCGCCGGGAGCGCTGCGTCCAGATCGCCACCGCCCGATACAGACGGGTGAGCTACCTGAGAGTGGTCAGACATCGACAAATCCGATCATCGTCGTTCATGCTCATCGAACGACGAACACCCTCGCAAGTTTAGGGTAGGCTACCCAGGAACGTGAAGGTGCGCTCCCGCCCTGGTCAGACCTGTTCCCACGGACCGAATTCGAGCAAAACGTCGATTGCCGTCTTACCGTCCTGCGGCCGAACGACATGTTCGAGGGCGTAGGCCCTCGATCCCTCCGCGGCGCGAGCGAGATCGGAAATACCGGGCAGAATGGTCGGTTCGGGTGGGCCGCCCACACCACGGTGGAAGTTCTCGATCGAATGCCCCAAGTAGAGGACGCGCCCGCCTGGCGTCAGCCACTCCCCGACGCGTTTGAGCGTGTCGGCCAGCTCGTCGACCTCGAGGTGAAGAAAGCTGACCAACACCAGGTCAACTACCCCTTCCGGTTGCCACGTGGTCGCGTCGCCGATCTGCCAGTCGACAGCCTTGTCCAAGTCACTCTCCCGTGCCAGATCTATCGCCACCGACGAGTAGTCGACGGCAGTCACCGACCACCCTTGCCCGGCCATCCACCGCGCGTGACGGCCGTCGCCGCAGGCCAGATCGATCGCAGTGCCCGGCTTCAGGTCGGCAATTCGTGTTGCGACGGTTCCCGCCGGGTCGATTCCCCACGGCTCCGTCACCGCTCGGTATCGCTCGTCCCAGTCGTGTGCGTCCATGATCACTGCTCCTCGTGGTTCGTTTCATCGCGGTTCGTTTCACTGTCTCCGATCAGACGGTGCAACGAGCAGCATAGAGAACCCTCAAACGTGACAGACGCATACCCCTGGGGGTATACAGGTGACGGTCAGGAATACCCCCACCCGTATCAGGAGCGAAGATGTCAGCGACCAGAACAGTCACCGCGGACCCACCCGCCCAATCCGACGGCATACTCGCGCGCCTCGGTCGATCGATGGCGGCGCACACCCGCCTCGTCATCGGCGTCTGGTTGATCGCGTTGGTCGCACTCGGCGCCGCAGCACCCAGCGTCTTCACCTCCCTGGCCGGCGCAGGTTGGCAGGCAAACGGATCCGAATCAGTGCAGGTTCGCGAGTTGGCCGAGCAGCATTTCGGTGGAAACTCCTCCGCTGCAGTGCAGGTGGTCGTTCACTCGGATTCTGTGCCCATCACCGATCCGTCGATGCAGCAAACGCTGGCGGCGGCAACGGAAATCTTTTTCGCGGACCCTCGTTTCGGCGAAGTGGTCGCCCCGCAGACCGGCATGACCATCAGCCCGGACGGACATACCGGCATCATGATCGCGGGCGCCAACGCAAGTACCGACGAGATGGTCAGTGCGGTAGACGAACTCGGCAAGGAACTCACTGCATTGTCCACGGACACCATCGAGGTGTACCCCACCGGCGCGTCGGCTTTGTGGAGCGATTTCAACAAGGCCAATCACGAAGCGATGATCAAGGCCGAAATGATGTCGTGGCCCGTCACTCTCGCGATCATGGTGTTGGCCTTCGGCTCCCTGGTTGCCGCAGGACTCCCACTGCTTCTGACACTCGCAGGTCTGGTCGCTTCGGCGGGCGGGCTTGTGATCCTCAACGAGATCACACCGATTTCCGTGTGGGCCATGAACTTCGCGATGATGTTCGCTCTCGCACTCGGCATCGACTACGCACTCTTCCTCGTCGCCAGGTTCCGAGAAGCACTGCGAACCGATCCGGATCCGCGGGCCGCCGTGGCTCAAACGATGGACACCGCCGGCAAAGCTGTTGTCCTCTCCGGCCTCACAGTTCTGGTCAGCTTGTCTGCGGTGCTCATCGTTCCAGCCCCGGCCGTACGCACGATGGCTGTCGGAATCATGCTCGCTGTGATCTTCGTTCTCGCCGCAACACTCACCCTGCTACCTGCCGTGCTCGGCCGGATCGGCGCCAAGGTCAACGGCGGTTCACTACCGTATGCAAAGCGCCAGCAGCACCGCTCCCCGATGTTCGCAGCTTGGGCATCGCTGCTGCACAAGCACCCTTGGCCTTTCGGCATCGGCGCCGTGATCGTCCTTATCGCCCTCGTCGTTCCGGTCTTCGGACTGAAGGTTGCAATGCCCTCCATCGCCGTGGTTCCCGAGGACGCCCCGGTTCGACAGGGATACGAATTGGTGCAGCAGCAGTTCGGTGACGGGGCACCCGGAATGCTGCAGATCGTCACGTCCGCCGACGACGCAGCCGACACCTCGCGTCTTGCCATGAGCGTGGATGGCGTCGCAATGATCACCCCGACGCAACAAGCGGCCGACGGATCCGATCTGGTTATGCTGCAAGCAGTTCCCACCGTCGACCCGTCAGATCCTGCGATGGAAACCATCCTTGCCGACCTTCGGTCGCAACTGCCGGAATCGGCGCTCGTCGGTGGCGCTCCGGCTGAAAATCTCGACCTTCAGCAGGCGCTCGACGACTACCTTCCCTTCGTGGTGGTCGTGATTCTGACGCTCGGATTCCTGTTGCTGCTGATCGCCCTCCAGGCACCTTTGATCGCCTTGATCGGCACGCTGGTCAGCCTGCTGTCCACTGGGGCCGCATTCGGAATCGCGAAGTTGATTTTCCAGGACGGCCACGGAGCCGGCCTGCTCGGCTTCGATCCCCAGGGGTTTCTCAACGGGTGGGGTCCGGTCTTCTTCTTCGCCATGATCTTTGCCATCGCGATGGACTACACCGTGTTCCTGCTCTCGAGCGCCAAGGAGCACTACGAACGCACAGGTGACCCCGAGACCGCACACATCGACGGCCTCGCACATTCGGGTCGGGTCATTGCGGCGGCAGCAGCGGTGATGGTTGCGGTCTTCTTCACTTTTGCGCTCGCAGATCCCTTGCCACCCAAGGAAATGGGCATCATTCTCGGTGTAGCTGTCCTCCTGGACGCAGTGCTCGTCCGCTTGGTGCTGCTGCCCGTTCTCCTGCGCCTCAGCGGCCGGGCAGCCTGGTGGGCGCCGGCATGGTTACGACGCGTCCTGCCGAACATCAGCTTCTCGCATGGCTGACCGTGTACCCGACATCACTGTCTTCTTGATACCCCCAGGGGTATGATGGAGACAAGAGAAATCGAAGCCAACGACATCGAAGCCAACGACATCGAAGCCAATGGCACCGAAGTCGACGACAAGGAGCGGGCAATGACAACACCCACAGAACCGATAGCGATCGCAACCAAGGTCACCGGAACTTTCGACGACGTCGTCACCCGAACTCGTGCTGCTCTCGCCGAGCAGGGCTTCGGCATCCTGACCGAGATCGACATGCAGGCAACACTCAAGGCGAAGCTGGACGAGGACATGGAAAAGTACCTGATCCTGGGTGCCTGTAACCCGCCGTTGGCCCATCGGGCAGTTTCGGTGGATCGTCAGATCGGCCTCCTGCTGCCGTGCAACGTTGTCGTCCGCGAAGATACGACTACCGAGAATTCGTTCTTCGTCGAAGCGATGAATCCCGCTCTCATGGTTCAGGTTTCCGGCGAACCAGGCCTGGAGTCCGTGGCGGCCGACGCCGCCGTCAAGTTGCGGGCAGCCGTCGACTCGTTGATCTGACACCGCAGCCGGAGCAAACACTGAATCAAGCAGTGACATGCCCCCAGGGGTACCCTCGGTCGCAGCACGAACACTCGAGAAGGGGCCACCATGACCGGCGACGAAGAGAGCATTGCGCTCGTACTGAACAGACTGCGGCGTGCTCACGGCCAACTTGCCGGGGTCATCTCGATGATCGAGAACGGCCGCGACTGCAAGGACGTCGTCACGCAGCTCGCAGCCGTGTCGAAGGCGCTGGACCGAGCAGGGTTCAAGATCGTCGCTTCCGGGCTGCGTGAATGCCTGAGCGGTGACAGCGACCTGCAGTCAGCAGGTCAGGCCCTTTCTCGCATGCGGAAGACTACTTCGCCAGGAAGTCGATCAGCACCTTGTTCACGGCCTCCGGACGCTCGAGGTACCCGTAGTGTCCGGCGTCGGGAATCTCTTCGAACGACGCCGTCGCGATGCAGTCCGCCACCTCGCGGGAGAGGTAGGGCGGGATCATGCGGTCGTCGGCGAAAGCGACGGACAGGCAGGGGCGCATGATCGACTTGTACGCGCCCCGTCGATCGAAGGCGCGGTCCATACCGAGCTGCGCGCGAACACCCGGTGACGTTGCGCCGCCGGTGAACTCGAAGATATCCATCCAGTCGCGCGCGGAGTGATCGTCTGCCAGCGTGGCCGGCGAAAGGTTCATCACCGCGGTCACTGCGGCACGGTATTTGGCCGGCAGAGCGACGCCACTGTCGAACAACTGGCGCTCACCCTCGGTCAGGACCTGCTGGAAATGATCCATCCGGGCGTGGCCGGCGAGGAACACTGCTTTGCGAACCAGATCGGGCCTGGCGAGCGTCAGTTCCTGCGCCACCCGGGCGCCCATCGAGGTTCCGATGACATGGGCGGGGCCGCCACCGAGGTGCTCGATCAGTCCGGCGGTGTCCGCGACCATGTCGGGCATCGTGATGCCGCCGAGGCTCTCGCCGGACGGTGCGATTCCGCGGTTGTCGAAGGTGCAGACTCGGTAGCCGGCGGCCACCAGCGCCGGGGTCTGGTGCAGATCCCAGACGCGGCCGGGGCTGCCGGTCCCCATGATGAGCACCACCAGATCTCCATCACCCTTGACCTGGTAATTGATGGGGATTCCGTTGATTGTGGCGACCGTCATGTCAGCCTTCCTCCTCGTACGTGTGATCAACAATTTTGGTTGGATAGCCTAAGCTGATGGGCGGTCGTGTGACCGCAACCCCAGCCCATGCTCGTCCAGGAGGACCCCCGTTGAGAGTCGCTACGCTCGGATACCAAACCTGGGGCCACCGTACCCTGCAGGCCTTGATCGACTCCGATCACGAGGTCGTGCTGGCAATCACACACCCGAAGAGTGAGCACGTCTACGAACAGATGTGGGCGGACTCGGTTGCAGATCTGGCGGCCGTGAACGGTGTACCCGTTCACGTGGCGAACAAGCCTGACGACGCCTTCAAAGCCGCGCTGGCCGAAGCAGCTCCCGACATCATCGTCGCCAACAACTGGCGTACCTGGCTGCCTGCGGAGGTCTTCGACGCACCCAAGTACGGCACCCTCAACATCCACGATTCGCTGCTGCCCAAGTACACGGGATTCTCCCCGCTCATCTGGGCTCTGATCAACGGCGAAGAAGAAGTCGGCCTCACGGCGCACCTGATGGACGAGGAACTCGATGCGGGCGACATCGTGCTGCAGCGTTCGACGACGGTCGGCCCGACCGACACCGTCACCGATCTGTTCCACCGCACGATCGACATGATCGGCCCCATCACACTCGACGCCCTGGATCTGATCGCGTCCGGCCGTACCGACTGGACGCCGCAGGACCGATCGCAGGCCACGTTCTTCCACAAGCGTGCACCGCAGGACAGCCACGTCGACTGGTCCTGGCCGGCCGAGGTCATCGAGCGTTTCGTCCGGGCACAGTCCGATCCGTATCCCAACGCTTTCGCGGAGTTCAAGGGCCGGCGCATCCGCATCCTGAAGGCGTCCGTCTCACGCGGGCACTACGGAGGAACCCCCGGCCGCGTGTTCATCCAGGAAGACGACGGCATGGTGATCGTCGCGGGCCCCGACGCATGGTCGGGCAAGAACAAGGGACTGCGGATCGAGCGCGTCCGACTCGACGACGGCAGCGAGTACACCGCCGCCGAGTTCTTCCCCCACGGCGGCGGGTACCTCACCTGATCGTCTGATCAGACCCCCTCAGTACAAACCCCAGTACAAACCCCTCAGTCGCGACCTTCCCAGGCCGCCCACAGTTGTGCGTAACGCCCGCCCGCGGACACCAGTTCGCGGTGCGGGCCTTCTTCTACGATCTGTCCGTGTTCGAGCACGATCACTCGGTCGGCGCCCGCGGCCTGTGTAAGCCTGTGTGCGACAACCAGAGTGGTGCGGCCCTCCGTAGCGGCTTCGGCAGTCGCTTCCAGTTCCCGTGCTCCGGCGCTGCCCGCCTCCGCTGTTGCTTCGTCCAGTACCGCGACGGCCGGGTCGGCCAACACCAGTCGCGCCAAAGCCAACTGCTGCGCCTGTGCCGCCGTCATCTCGTGCCCGCCTTCGCCCACGACGGTCAGCATTCCCTCGTCGAGAGCCTCCACCCACTCGTACGCGCCGACCGTCCGCAGCGCCGCGGCTACGTCCTCGTCCGAGGATTCGGGAGCGGCCAACCTCAGATCCTCGATCAGGGGCCCGGCAAAAACATGGACCTCCTGACTCACGATCGCGATGTGGCGTCGTAGGTCGTCGAGGTCGGCAAGCGGGACACCACCGATCGACACCCGCCCCGACGTCGGAGTGATCGAACCGGCAGCGATCGCCGCAAGCGTCGTTTTTCCGGCTCCGGTCGAACCGACGAGCGCCACGCGCTCCCCCGCTCGCAAGGTGAGAGTCACTCCGTGGAGAACCTCATGGCCACCGTCGTAGCTGTGCCGAATGTCGTCCAGACGCAGCGAACCGTCGGCCGGAACGGAACCTGCATCCGTCGAAGGCTCCGTTTCCTCGATCTCGACGACGCCGACCAGTCGCGCGAGGCTGGCGCCGGCCGACTGCACTTCGTCGAAGGTGTAAAGCAGCGAGCCGATCGGGTTGAACAGGCGATGGAACAGCAGAGCAGCAGTCGTCGTCTGGCCCACTGTCACGACGTCCTCACGGACCAGCAGGAATCCGACGACGAGAATCATGGACAAGCCCACGAATTCGGCGCGGTTACCGCGACCGGCGAACCTCGTGAACAGGCCGAACACGCCGACGGCCAGATCACGCGCTTTTGCCGACGCCGCATCTATCTGACCGAGGTGTTCCTTCTCGAGGCTGTACGCGCGGACCGTCTTGGCACCCTGGAGGCTGCTGATGAGCGCTTGTGAACGAGCGCCCATCGCTACCCGCTCGGCAGCGTAAATGGGAGCCGATCGCGGCAGGTACCACTTGAGCGCCAGCGCGTACATCGGCAGCGCGACCATTCCGGCGAGGCCGAGGCGCCAGTCGAGTCCCAGCATGGTCACCATGCTCAGAGCCACGAGCAGAACTGCTGCGATCATGCCGGGAACCACGTCGGACACGGCCTTGGCGATCACCGACACGTCGTCGCCGACTCGTGAGAGCAGATCGCCCTTGCCGACCTTCTCGACGGTCTGGATCGGCAGGCGCAGTGCCCGGTCCACGGTTCGCTCGCGCAGGTCCGCCAGAATCGTCTCGCCGAGTCGCTTGATCAGATAGGCGGCCACACCGGTGAACACACCGCCCACGATTGCGGCGGCGGCGATGATCACGACCACCCCGACGATCGTCGACGTGGGCGCGTTGTCCCGGACCCGGTCGACCAGGACACCGAATACGTAAATCGGCACCAAGGCCATCGCCGACGCCGAAGCCGCGACGATCAGGACCAACAGGCTCTGCATCCGGTGTTCGGCCAGCGCTGCTCGCAACCACTTCCAGGTCTGTCGACCACCCGCGATCGGCAACAGTTCGCGCTCGGTCACCTTCTCCGCGTTCTCCCCGGCCGGCATATCGGTTGTCATGTCCGTGGCCGTCACCGCAGCACCGCTCCTCGGTAGTTCGCGTCGCCGCGAGAGAGTTCGGAATGTGTGCCGATCGAGGCAATCACTCCGTCGTTCAAGACGATCACTCGATCCGTCACAGCCAACAAGGCGGGACTACTGGTGATCAATACCGTCGTGTGGATGCCACCGGCACCCTCGTGCCGCAGTTCTGCGATTCCTTCGGCGATAGACGCCTCGGTCACCGCGTCCACTGCCGTAGTCGGATCGTGCAGGACCATCACGGGTGCCTGTGCCACCAAGGCGCGCGCGAGGGCGACGCGTTGTCGCTGACCTCCCGACAAACTGGCGCCTCGATCGGTCACTTCGAGGTCGAGACCGTCCGGATGTGCGTCGACGACATCCGCCGCTGCCGACGCTGCCAGAGCGCTCTGAATGTCTAGAGCAGCGGCGTCACCGGCGCCCGCAGTGACGTTCGAGGCGAGGGACCCGGAGAACAGATCGGTGATGTGCGGCTCCACCAACACCGTCCGACGCGCCAATCGCAAGTCCATGTCGGACAGGCTGATTCCGCCAACCCTCACCACTCCGCGATACGCGTCCTGCGCCAGCTGACCGGACAGGACCGCGACAAGAGCGTCGGCGTCCTGCGGCTGGTAAGCCACGACGCCCAGCAGTTCTCCGGCAGGCAGGTGCAGGTCGATGCCCTTGAGCGACTTGTACTCGACGCCGTCGAGGGTCAGGTCGGTGCCTTCGAGTTCGGTCTGCGACCCCGCGCCCCGCAGTGGCTCTGCGTCCAAGACCAATGCGAGTCGATCCGACGACGCCCGCGCCACCGCGAAGTATCCGGGAATGGACGCAAGCAATCCGAGCGGTTCGATGATGAACTGCGCAAGCCCCACCACGGTGATCAGTTCACCGACCGTGATCCGGCCCTGCAAAGCGAAGTATCCGGCGAAGCCCGCAACACCGACTGCGAGCAACGCACTGACGGTCGCGGCAACGCCGGTGTAGATACCGGTCGCCTTGGCCGTGCCGATCGTCGACGCAAGCGCCTGACGGCTGACTGTGCGATAGCGTGCCGACGCGGTCTTCTCACCACCGATACCGCGCAGTGGACGCAATCCGCTGACCAGATCCGTAGCCATCGCCGACGCCCGCGCGATCGACGCCTGCTGACCGGTGGCCCTCGACGTGATGAGCGGCGCCGCCAATTGCAGCAGACCGAGAATGACCGGCGTTCCGATCAGAACGGCCAATCCCAGCCAGAGGTCGATCCACACCAACGCCACGGCCGACGCGACCGCAGCCGTCAGGGCCGCAGCCGCGCGCGGGACGATGTCCGCGATCCACGAAGTCTGCTCGGCGTCCGATGTCGAAACAGTCAGCAGTTCACCTGAACGCAGATCGGTGCGCACCCCACGCGGATCGAGGACGCGGTGCGCCACCTCGAGCCGGAGGCGATGAGCCTCCTGCTGCATCGCGGTGACGATGAAGCGGGCACCGAAGCGCCACGCGGCCGTCAGAACGAGAAACAGAGCCGCGAGACCGACGATGGAGACGATCAGGGCCGTGGTGTCCGAAGTCTCCACGGCACGGTCGATGATCACACCGATGGAGATCGGCACCGCCGTCTCGGTCAGTTGGTGCAGACAGACCAGAACCGTGCCGATAGCGAGCGGGCGACGGTTGCGGACGAGGACGCGTCGCAAAATCGCAGCACCGCTGTGATTGCCACTATCGGGCTCGTCCGAGTCGACGGTCACACTCGAGGGGGTCGAACTCATGGAACTCCAAGCATCGATGGAAGCGATAAAGTTGAGTACAGAGATAAGTAAGTCGACCCTAATACATGAGCAACTAGCGTCGACACGCCCAGTTCTCATAGAGTCGCGAGTAAGAAACATTGCTTGCGCCGTGCAGGCAAGCACGAGAGGAACATGATGGCTGAGAACACGACCGTCGAAACCGAGATCGCGGACGAGGAAATCGAGACCGTCGCCGAGGAAACAGCGCGCATGGCGCAGCACGTTGTCGCTGCATACGCGGAGGATGCCGACGAGTGCAGGATGCTGCTCTCGATGCTCGGTATCTCTCCCGCCGCCAAGCTCGACTGAATCTTTCCCTCACCGACCGAGAAGGAACCACGTGCCTGTCAGTCCGGATTCGACCAGTTCAACCCTTTCTGACAGCGCACTTGCTTCTTCGACCGGTGACACCGTGTCCGGGCAGGCTGAGTTCGTCGTCGTAGCGAACCGCCTGCCCGTCGACTTGGAACGGCTTCCCGACGGCACCACCCGCTGGAAGCGAAGCCCCGGTGGACTGGTCACCGCTCTCGAGCCGATCCTGCGCAGCAATCAGGGCGCGTGGGTGGGCTGGGCGGGCGTGCCCGACGCCGATCTCGACCCCATCGTCGAAGACGGACTCGAGCTCTACCCCGTGCCGCTGAGCGCCGAGGAGATCAACGAGTACTACGAGGGGTTCTCCAACGCCACCCTCTGGCCGCTCTATCACGACGTCATCGTCAAACCCGAGTACCACCGCGAATGGTGGAACGCCTACGTCGAGGTGAATCGGCGGTTCGCCGAAGCCACTTCCAAGGCAGCGGCTCAGGGCGCAACCGTCTGGATCCAGGACTACCAGCTGCAGTTGGTACCGAAGATGCTGCGGATGCTGCGCCCCGACCTCACCATCGGATTCTTCCTGCACATTCCGTTTCCCCCGGTCGAGCTGTTCATGCAGATGCCGTGGCGCACCGAGATCGTCGAAGGCCTCCTCGGCGCCGACCTCATCGGCTTCCACCTTCCGGGTGGCGCACAGAACTTCCTCTATCTGGCCAGACGCCTTGCCGGACAGCAGACTTCACGCGGAACCGTCGGCGTCCGCTCCAAACTCGGTGTGGTGCAAGTAGGTTTCCGTAGCGTCCGCGTCGGTGCATTCCCCATCTCCATCGACTCCGGCAAGCTCGACGAGCTATCACGCACCAAGGCAATTCGAGACCGCGCCAAGCAGATTCGCAAAGAACTCGGAAACCCCAAGCACATCATGCTGGGCGTGGACCGCCTCGACTACACCAAGGGCATCGACGTCAGGCTCGCCGCACTCCACGAACTTCTCATGGAGAAGCGCATCGATCCCGCCGACACGGTCATGGTGCAGTTGGCGACCCCGAGCCGCGAACGTGTCGAAAGCTACGTACAGATGCGCGGAGACATCGAGCAGAAGGTCTCCCGGATCAACGGCGAGTTCAGCGAAGTCGGTCGCCCCGTCGTCCACTACATCCATCGGCCGATCCCCCGCGACGAACTGGTCGCGTTCTTCGTCGCTGCCGACCTCATGCTGGTCACACCGCTGCGTGACGGTATGAACCTGGTCGCCAAGGAGTACGTCGCCTGCCGCAGTGATCTGGGCGGCGCATTGCTGCTCAGCGAATTCACCGGCGCTGCAGCAGAACTCCGCCAGGCTTTCCTGTGCAATCCCCACGACCTCGACGACGTCAAGGATTCGATGGAGAAGGCCCTCAATCAACCGCGAGAGGACGGCCGACGCCACATGCGTGCGCTACGTCGTCAGGTCCTGACCCACGACGTCGACCGCTGGGCACGCTCGTTCCTCGACGCGCTCGCGCACGGCGGTGCCGCAGGTCCGGCGCTGATCGCCCCGGCCGAAGCACAAGACCACTGAGGACAGTGCACAAAGGCTCGCGGAGAGTGAATCTCCGCGGCCCCAGCCTGTTTCAGGTGATCGACCCCAGCCTGTTTCAGGTGATCGACCCCAGCCTGTTTCAGGTGATCGATCAGAAGGGTTGGACGTTGTTCACGAGCCAACGCCCGTCCTGCTTCTCCAGACTCATCTTGACGCGACTACCACTGGCGACGGCTTCGGGTGATTCCGAAGACGTGGTGATCTGATTGAGGAACAGCATCGTCGTCGCACTGTCTGCCTCGGCGTCGAGAACCGCGGCGCCCTGGACGACTACCTGAACGGTCAGCGACTTTTCCTTGGCTCCCGGAATGATCACCGATTCGATCAGGTTGGTGAACGTGCCCTGGAAATCGCCCGTCAAACCGTCTGTGGCCGCGTGCAACTGCTGGTCGACGTTGTTGTAGTCGTACTGGAACATCGCAACCGCCTGATCGGAAGAGGCCTGTGCCACTTCGTCTCTGGTCTGATCGATCGCCGCAATGTCACGCGTTCCACCCGGACCGAAGTAGAGATACGCCGACACTGCCGCCAACGCGATGGCCACTGCACTGATGACGCACAGAACGATGGCGAGCGGTGAGACGCGCTTGGGCTTGGACGTCTCGGGGATTACTTCTGGGGTCATGGCACAAACTCCACATTCGAGGCAAGCAACTGCCCGTCGACGTCGCACATGGTGATCCGGAGTCGGTAGTTGCGTTCAGCGGGCGCTTCGTCGCCGTTCTTCTGCATCGCACGCACCGCGACCAATGAAGTCCCGCAATCGCCGTCGGACTTCTCGAACCCGGCTTCGAGTACCTCGCCGTCGGTCTGAACTCCGGCCTGCCCGAGGACGTTGACAAACGAATCCTTGCGTCCGTCGAACTGCGACTTGAACTCGTCGGTGGTGCCGGCGAGGAACTTGTCGAGGTCGGCAGCCGCTGTATCCGCGTGCAGTGTCGTCAGATTCAGTGCGGTGGTCCGGGCACCGGCCACGTAGCGGGCTCGGTCCTCGTCGGCATTGGACGCCTTGTTCCGGTCGACGAGAAGAAACACCGTCAGGGCCGCAAGAGCAACAGCGATCACCGAAGCAACGGCGATCCCGACTACCAGCCCGGCCTTGGGCTTCGAACGAACAGGGGTGTCCACAGCAGTTTCTGCGGGGGTTTCGGCGGCGCCGGTCGGCTCAGTCTTGGTCGCGAACTGATCACCGCTGACGACCTTCTCAGGTGGAGTATCGGGCTTGCCCAAAGCAACTGGCGCCGCCGCCTTCTGCTCAGCCGACTTCTGCTCAGCCGACTTCTGCTCAGCTGGCTTCTGTTCGGCCGACTTCTTTTCGGTGGGCACTACTACCGCGGCAGCGTCTGCATCCGCACCCGTGGGTCCGGCGCTGCGGGACGCGCGACGGCGCACCCGCTGCCCGGCCTGTGGATCTTCGTCTGTCATCAACCCTGCTGACCCTTCATGAACTGTTCGAGACTGACGTCGCCGCCACCGAGGTTCGGTTGCGAGTACGTCCTTCCGTCCGGCCCGATGTACGTGCCTGTAATCGGATCGTACCGACGAGCCGAGACCGAAGGCGTCGACGTGTACGAGCTCGGGGTCGCGGTAATCGGTTCCGGAGGCCCGGATTGCGGGTTCGTGCCCATCGGTACGTAGCCGGAACGGCACTGTTCGACCGTCGGCGCACGACGTCCCGGATACTCCTCGCAGGGAAGGTTTCTCGCGCCGCGCACGGCGATCGGCGAATCCTGGGCAACCTGGCAGAAGAGATCCGACGGCGTCTCGATCGGTGATTCGTCCTTCGGACTGCGCCACTGCTCTGCGGGCAGGAATCCTGTAGTGCACGGCGGCGGGTCGTTGACCTCCATGTGGAAGTCCACCAGTGCACCATCCGCAGCCGGGCCGGAGCCTGCCACCGTGACCAGCGCTGCGGCCAGCGGCGGGTAGATGACCAGAATCTGCTCGATCGCGTTGTTGTAGATCACGCCGACCTGTCCGACGGACACGAGGTTCGCCAGAAGAATCGGCAATGTCGGCTGCATGTCTTGCAGAAGAGCATTCGCCTCCGCCGCTGCGGCCGGACCCTTCTGGATGACGGCACGCAGATCAGGGTCGCTGGCTCGGAGCTGGTCGGTGAACGTCACCAGATTGCTTGTCCAGGAACGGATGGCGTCGCTGCTGACCACCTGAGTGTCCAGGAGTGGACCGGCCTGCTCGATCAGCGTCTTGGTCGCGTCGGAGTTGTTGTTCGCCTCCTCGACGAACAGCCGAGCCGAGTCGATCAGCTTCTGCAGATCCGGGCCGGCACCATTGAACGCCTTGAAGGATTCGTCGATGACGGTCTTGAGCTTGGTGTCGGAAATGCTCTGCAGCAACAGATCTGCCTGATCGAGCATCGCGCCGACATCCTGCGGAATGCTGGTTCTGTCTTCGGGAATCACCGATCCGTTTTCCAGATGCCCGTCGACGACGATCGCTCCGGAGCTGTCGGTGTGCGGGATCAGATCGACGAACTGCTCGCCGATCGCCGACACACTCTTGACCGCAGCATCGACGTCCGACGGAACCTTGACGCCACTCTCGAGAGACAGTCGCGCATTCACACCCGTCTCCGAGAGCTCCACCGCGTTCACGACACCGATGGTCTGACCGCGGTAGGTGACGTTCGAGTTCTTGTACAGCCCACCGGTGGCGGGCAATTCGACAGTGACGTCGTAACGGCCGATACCGACCATCGCCGGAACACGCACGTACTGAGTGGCCATCACGATCAAACCGACGACCGTCAAGACGGCGAAGATGGTGAGCTGGATACGGACGAACTTTGTGAGCATCATGGTGCCGGTGCCCCCTGAGGAAGTCCTGGAATGTTGATCGGCGGAAGTCCCGGAATCTGAATGGTATTCGGATCCGCTGCCGGGGCCTGCGCAGCGGGAGCCTGTCCGGCGGGAGCTTGGGCCGGTGGTGCGGCAGGCTTGAGCGGATCGCTCAACGGGTTGCCTGTCTGTCCGGCGAGCCCGGCCTGCTTACCCAACACACCTTCCGGGCCGGAGAGTGTTCCTGCCAACGGAGTTCCGGTGAGGAAGTTCGCGTCGAGTCGGGGCAGCGAGATGTCGATGGTCATCGCCAGGTTGGCGTAGTCACCGCGGATGACGTTGTCGATTCCGTTCTGTGGGAACGGGAACGTCAAGAGGACTCCGAGAACTTGAGTGAGAGCGTTACCCGAATCCGCCAAGGCCTTCAGAGTCGGCGAAAGAGCCCGAACGTTGGTCGCGAAATCGTCGCCGCTCTCCTGGATGACACGGCTCGCCACCTCGCTGAGACCACCGAGGGAGGTCAACGCGTTGGTGATGTCCTGACGCTGAGCGACAAGAACCTCGAGTGCCGGCGGAATACCTTCGAGCGCTTTGTTCAAGGTGTCGTGCTGTGCCTGGACGGTCGAGGACAGTCGATCGAGTCCTTCCATCGCCGAAACGATGTCGCCTCGTTGCTTGTCCAGACTTCCGACCAGCTGATCGAGCTGAGGCAGGAGGTCTCGAACGGAATCTTCACGCCCACCGAGAGCGGCGTTGAGTTCCTTCGTGATGTCCTGAACCTGAGCGAGACCGCCGCCGTTGAGAACAACCGACAGAGACGACAGCGTCTGTTCCGTCGTCGGGTAAGCGCCCGCCCGCTCGATGGGAATCAAGTCACCGGCTTCGAGTCGGCCCTCGGGCTCTTCTCCAACCGGCGGTGCCAACTCGATGTGCTGAGAGCCGAGCAAGCTGGTCTGGCCGATTTTCGCCGTCGCGTTGGCAGGCAACTGAACCTCGGGATTCAGCGACACCGTCACCAGAGCGTGCCAGCCCTGAACCTCGATGTTCGAAACGCTTCCCACTGCAACGTCATCCACCCGGACGGGCGAATTCTGCGACAGGGTAGTCACGTTCGGCATCTCGATCTGGACCTCGTATGCGCCTTCGCCCCGGCCCTGAGTTCCTGGCATCGGCACAGAGTTGAGACCGTTCCATTCACAACCGCTGGCGCCGAGTGCCACTGCCGTGGCCAACACGGCAACCGTGGTCTTGCGAGCTACCCGCATCAGTTCCCTCCGCCCATGTTGAAGAGTTCGGCGAGATCCTTGGGAACACTCGTCATGGGAGCACCTGACATCGGTCCTGCGACGGTTTCCGGCTGATTCTGACTTGCCGCTACCAATCCCGGTTCGGTGTAGACGATCTGATCCGGGAAAGCCTGCACGCCCGCGACCGGGTTGAACAGGAATCCGGGGTAGTTGCCGATCATCGTGCTGAGCACCGGCCCGAGGTACTGCTTACACAGGTCGGCACTGTTCTGGGAGTTACCACTGTCGATGCCTTCGATGGAACCACAGATCCACTGGATTGGATTCTTGAAGTTACTCAGTGCAATTGCGCCGGTCATGCTGCCCTGAGCCGGTTTGTAGATCTGATAGAAGTTGGCAAGCGACGTCGGTCCGGAGTGCAGAACCTGCTCGATCTCCGGGCGCTTGTCCGTCAGTACCTGGGTGGCATCGGCCAGACGCGCGACCGATTCGCTCAGTCCCTCGCTGTTGTCCTTGACGAACCGCTGAACGTCGCCCACCGCCAGGTCGAGATCGCTGAGGGCGGTGCCCAACTCGTCGGAGCTGCTTGCGAGAACGCTTGTCACCGAAGCGAGGTGACCGCTGAACTGCACGATCTGCTCGTTGCTCGAGGACAACGCAGTGACAAACGCCTGCAGGTTCCGAATGGTGGAGAACAAATCGGTCCGGCCTTCGGACAGCGTGTGCATCGTGGCCGAGAGTTCGCGCAACGTCGACCGAATGGACTCACCGTTACCGTCGAGGTTCGTTCCCACGGTGTCGATGAATCGGCCGAGGGAACCCTGATCGTCCAGACCCTCCGGTCCGAGTGCGTCCGACAGTTTGGTCAGTTCGGTCTTGATCTCGTCCCACTCCACCGGAACGGCGGTGCGCTCGATCGGGATCTCGCCGCCATTGGGCATCTGTTCCCCGCCGGAATACACCGGAGTCAACTGCACGAAGCGTGCGGACACGAGGCTTTGAGCAACGATGAGCGCCTTGGCATCTGCCGGAACGTCGACGCTCGAGTCGATCTTCATCTCGACGTACGTGTCCCGATCACGCGGTTCGATCTTCGTCACCTTGCCGACGTTGACACCGAGCACTCGCACGACGTCGCCCTCGTAGAGACCTGTCGTCGAGACGAAGTGCGCGGAGATCTTGGTCTTGCCCAGGCCAGGGATGAAGAGGTAGGCCGCACCCGCCACGAGCAGCGCGACCAGCACACCCGCTCCGATCAGCACCCACTTCTTGCGTGGGTTGGTGGAGCCCTGTGAATCCTGTGAAGTCATGGTCTCGGTCATTCTCCCGGCCCCCTGATCGTCGGTGGAATGCCGGGGAAGAAGTCTTCCAGGTCGCCCGGAACCTGCTCGGGTGCGACGCTGGTGTCCACCAAGGTCTTCCACCAGTTACTCGGCAGAATGTTGATGATGAAGGCATCGAAGAACGGGCCGCTGGCCACGGTCTCGCCGAGCGCGGTGATGTACGGTCCGAGGCCGTCGAGCGCCCCGGCGATGTTGTCCTTGTTCTGCTGAAGAACCTCGGCGACCGAATTCAGCTTCTCGAGGGTCGGCCCCATCTGAGCCTCGTTCTCCTGCACCAGCGCTGACAGTTGACGTGAGACTGCGCCGGTGTTGACGATCAGTTCGCTGATCGCGTCACGCCGCAAGCTGAGTTCGGCAAACAGCTTGTTTCCGTCAACCAGTAACGAATCGATCTGACCGCTTCTGTCGGAGAGGATCTTGGTGACATCTTCGGCCCGCGAGAGCAATTGGAGCAGGCTCTCGTCGCGTGAGTTGATGCTCTGCGAAAGCCGCGTCATTCCGTCCAATGCGGTGCGAAGTTCTGGCGGAGTATCGGCCAGGGTGTCCGAGATCGCGTTGAGCGAATCGTTGATCTGTTCCGTGTCGAGTTCGGACACCGTTGTCCCGAGGTCACCCAGAGCGTCGTTGAGCGAGTACGGGGAGTTGGTGCGTTCCACCGGAATCGGCGTGTCCGTGCGCAGCAGTCCGGATCCTTCCGGCCGCACCGCCAACGACTTTCGGCCGAGAACCGTGTTGGTCTTGATGTCGGCCGCGGTCTGCTCGCCCAGGGCGACGCCGTCCTGAACGGTGAAGGTGACCAGCACCTTCTGGTCGTCGAGTTCGACGTCGCTGACCTTGCCGACCTTCACGCCGGCCATGGTGACGTCGTCGCCGGTGACCAGGCCGCCGGCATCCTGGAAGTACGCCGAGTAGCGAATGCCGCCGTTGATGAACTGGAGTTGATCGTATTGAAGCGCGGCACCCACTGTTGCCACCGCCAGGACGAGACCGATGACACCGATCTGTACCGGATTGCGTTCACGGGTAGGGGTCATGAGACTTTTGCGCACCTTCCCGTGTCCTGCACTGCAGTGGGCAAGATGATCGTCGTTCCGTCAGGTCCGGAGAACTTGAAAGTGTTGGCGCACAGATAGAACTGGAAGAACGCTCCGTACGTGCCCACTCGGATCAGCTTCCGGTAGTCGGACGGCAGACGACCGAGCGCGGTATTGATGTCGTCCTTGCCCAGGTCCAGCTGCGTCATCGTTCGGTTGGTCTCCCCGATCAGGGTCTGGATGTCCGGACGTGTCGCCTGCAGCAGCGATGCGAGATCTCCGGTCGCGCCGGCGATCTCGGTGATCGAATTACCGATCGGGCCACTGTCCTTCGCCAATCCACTGACCAACTGCTGGAGCTGATCGATCGTGGTGGAGAACTGATCACCCTTGTCGTTGATCGTGCCGAGTACGTCGTTGAGGTTGGTGATGACGTCCCCGATCAGCTGATCTCGGTCCGCCAACGTGCTGGTGAACGAACTGGTGTTTCCCAGAAGCGAAACCAATGTTCCACCCTGACCTTGGAGTACCTGGAGCAGGGCCCCGGAGAGGTCGTTGACCTGCTGGGGGTCGAGAGAGCGAAGCAGCGGCTTGAATCCGCCGAGCAGCAGATCCAGATCGAGCGCGGGCGACGTCTGGTCGACTGGAATCGATCCACCTGACGAAAGCGTCTCGGTGGAACCAGCGCCCTCGAGCAGTTCCATGTAGCGGTCGCCCACCAGGTTCTCGTAGCGCACAGTCGCTTTGGTGCTCTTCATCAGTGAGTACTTGGTATCGACGTCGAACTCGACCTCGGCCTGGTTGGAGTCACCGATGGACACTCCGGTGACCGACCCGACCGGAACACCGGCGATACGTACCTTGTCGCCGGACTTGAGTCCCGAGACGTCCGAGAACGTGGCGTGAAATCCGTTGCTGCTGCTGAAGCGCACCTGACTGAAGACGATCGCCAGTCCGGCGAAGATGACCGCCATGACGACGGTGAAAATCAGCAGCTTGACCGTGGTCGGTCTCATCACTTCCCGTCTTCCTGCTCGTAGGAGTCACCGAAGAGATACTGGAAAATGGTCGGCACGGTGACGCGCAGTTCGGTGTTGGGAACGAAAGGCACGTTGCCGGTGTTGGTGACTGCGAACGGGGCATGCCCGTCGACCTTCGGATCGAATTCGGGCAGACCATAACAATTGGGTCCACCGGAGGCCGCGACCTTGGGGAGAGATTGCGGGTTCTGGTACGCCTCGGCGCCGTACATGAAGCTCGCACTCAGCATCAGTGCAGCCTTGTCCCCGGTGCCTGCCAGTGGCTCGAACTTGATCCGGCCGTCGTTCAACCCGACGATGAAGCACGTCAGACCCGACGAGTACTTGTCGAGCAGGGTCGTCGTCGCGGTCAGAGTGTCGAGGGCGGTGGTCAGGTTCTGCTCGTTGTCGGTCAACAACGCGTTGCCGGTGTCCGCGAGGCCGGTGACGTTCAGCAACAGCAGGTCGAGGTTTGCCTGCTCCGCCACGATCGATCCGCTTGTCGCGGTGGCGTTGTCGAGGATGCGCATCAGATCCGGTGCCACGTCGGCGTACAGGTTGGTGACATCGGCGGCGCCGACCAAGTCTTCCTGGAGCTGCGGCAGAACCGGATTCATCTTCTTCAGATAGGTGTCACCGAGCTCGAGAACCTCACCCAGCGACTCGCCGCGCCCGTTGAGTGCAGTGGAGATCGCGCCGAGTGTGGCGTTGAGCTTTTCCGGTTCGATCTTCGCGAGTACGTCCGAAAGATGTTCGAAGACACTGTTGAACTCGACGGTGACGCTGTCCGAGGCGATGACAGCACCCTCCTGGATCGGCTGGGTCGACGGATCGTCGGGAATCACGATGTTGACGTACTTCGCACCGAACACCGTGGTGGTCTTGATTTCCACCCGGGCGTTCGACGGAATCTTCGACATCTGGCCCGGATCCATCGCCAACTTCAGGTTTGCCTGGTCGCCGACGAGGGAGATCGATTCGACGCGGCCGACCTGCACTCCGCGCAGCTTCACCTTGGCATTCGGTTCCATGACCAGGCCGGCACGCGTGGACGTCACGGTGATGGGCGTGCTCTTGGTGAACCCACCCGAGAACATGGTGAGAGCAACGGCGACGATCGCCACGAGTCCGAGGACCAGGCCGGCTGCGGCCAACTTCTTGTGCCATCTGGGTACGGTCATCGCTTGCCCGCCTATCCCGACAGGTTGAAGTTGCCGGACCCGCCGTAGATGGCGAGTGAGATGAGCAGGGTGACCGTGACGACCGCGATCAACGAGGCGCGCACTGCGTTACCCACCGCGACACCGACGCCGACCGGGCCACCGGTTGCGTTGAAGCCGTAGTAGGTGTGGATGAGCATGACGGCCAGCGCCATGACTATCGCCTGGGCGAACGACCACAGTATGTCCGTGGGTATCAGGAAGGTCGTGAAGTAGTGGTCGTACACGCCGCCGGACTGGTTGTAGAGGAACACCGTCGCAAAGCGGCTGGCGACGAACGACGCGATCACCGCCAGGGAGTACAGCGGGATGATCGCGATCATGCCGGCCATGACGCGGGTGCTGACCAGATACGGAATCGACGGGATCGCCATCGTCTCCAGGGCGTCGATCTCTTCGGAGACGCGCATCGCACCGAGCTGCGCGGTGGAGCCGGCGCCGATGGTCGCGGCGAGGCCGATTCCGGCGATGACCGGCGCTGCGATGCGAACGTTGATGAAGGCGGCGAAGAAGCCCGTCAGTGCTTCGACACCGATGTTGCCCAGCGAGCTGTAGCCCTGAACGGCGATGGTGCCACCGGTGAACAGCGTCAGGAATCCGACGATCACGACGGTGCCACCGATGACGGCGAGCGCACCGGTGCCCATGCTGATCTCGGCGATCAGTCGCAGAGTTTCACGCGGATAACGCATCAGCGCCTTGGGAGCGTGACCGAGAGCCTTCGCGAAGAACAGCGCTTGATCACCGATGCTGTCGATACTGCGAGAGATCGAGCCGATCTGTCGACGTGTGCGCGGGAAGCGCCCCGCTGCGGCCAACGCCATCAGATCTCCTCCCGTCCGTCGTTCGTCGTTCTGTCCACTTCGATCTCTCCGACTGCCGTGTGCCTCATCCGGCCGTCAACTTGATACCGATGGTCGTGATGAGCACGTTGACGACGAAGAGCGCCATGAACGCGAACACGACGGTCTGGTTGACCGCGTCACCGACGCTCTTGGCGCCGCCCTTGACGTTGAGTCCGAGGTAGGCCGCAACCAGGCCGGCGATCATGCCGAACAGTCCTGCTTTGACCATGGAGAGCATGAGCTCACCGAATCCGGTGAGCAGTGTGATGCCGTTGACGAAGGCGCCGGGATTCACGTCCTGGATGAACACGGAGAAGACGAAACCGCCGAGGATGCCGATGGTGCAGACCAGTCCGTTGAGGAGCAGCGCCACTCCCGTCGACGCGAGCACCCGGGGAACGACCAACCGGTGGATCGGATTGATACCGAGCACCTTCATGGCGTCGATCTCTTCGCGAATGGTTCTGGCCGAGAGGTCCGCGCAGATGGCGGTTGCGCCGGCGCCGGCGACGATCAGCACGGTGACGATGGGGCCGACCTGTGTGACGGTACCGAGCGCAGCTCCGGCACCGCTGAGGTCGGCTGCACCGATCTCGCGCAAGAGAATGTTGATGGTGAAGCTGACCAGCACCGTGAACGGGATTGCGACCAGCACCGTCGGCACCATCGAGACTCGCGCCACGAACCAGGCCTGATCGATGAACTCTTGACGCTGGAAGGGGCGGGAGAAGACTGCCCTCAAGGTTTGGGCGGACATCTGAAAGAAGCCACCGACCGCTCGTAATGGCACCTCGACGAGGTCTACCATTCGCCCTCCTCGTCCTTGGTTGCCGCAGTACTGTCTGTTCTCATAGTCCAGCCCCCGACAGCTTGTGACTCAGGTCATATTAACTAGAACGTGTTCACCTGTCAAAAACAAGTGTCCAACTCTAAGAATTAGCCTCACGGCGACGATCCGAAACCCGAAGGTTCGGGCCATGGGAAGCATCCCTTTTCGGTGCGAATTTCGCCGAAATATCCTGGAAATTAATACTTTTGAATGATCAGCGCTTCTCGGCGCCGGATCGAGACCCTGCTACCGCGCCAGCCTTGACCGGGCACGTCGATCGAATATCGCATCGTTCACAGGAATGCAAAATTGGAACACAGTCTAGTTTTTTCGAGACCGTTGGTCTCGTTGCAGAACGCAGGCAGAGTGCCGCGCCCACCGACTCGTGAACACGCTATTTCTACCAGGAAGTGGACGCGTAGACCGTCTAAGTGTGAACAACGGTTCTACGTGTCGCGCACCTGAGAATCAGACCCGTCGATCAGCCCAACGCGCGCAGGGCCGCCGATGCCGAGAACATCTTTGCCGGGTCACGGTCAGCGAAGTAGTCACCCATCACCGCGGACAGCGTTTCCGGCGACCAGGAATCTCCCTCGGCGTCGAACCGCTGCTCGACGACGGGCGCCGCCATCAGCGCAACCATCGGTCCGTACACCACGAATACCTGACCGTTGACGGCGTCGGCCGCCGGTGACGCCAGGTACGAGACGAGCGATGCCACATGCTCGGGCGAGAGCGGATCGATGCCGTCGGCCGGCGCGTCACCGAACACACCTTCGGTCATCGACGTCCGTGCCCGCGGGCAGATCGCGTTGGCCCGAACGCCATAGCGCGAGAGCCCACGTGCGGCCGACAACGTCAGCGCCGTGATTCCGGCTTTTGCAGCGCCGTAGTTGGGCTGCCCTTCCGGTCCGAGAAGGCCCGCCTCCGAAGAAGTGTTGACGATGCGCCCGTACACCGGCGCCCCG
Source organism: Rhodococcus sp. P4_F3_2 (assembly GCF_056401335.1). Taxonomy (NCBI): domain Bacteria; kingdom Bacillati; phylum Actinomycetota; class Actinomycetes; order Mycobacteriales; family Nocardiaceae; genus Rhodococcus; species Rhodococcus sp. P4_F3_2. The sequence goes on along the minus strand of NZ_JBFUJN010000002.1, from coordinate 58,559 downwards.
GCTTCCTTGGATTTCGCTCGCCAGTAGGCAGCGGCGTTGCGGCACAGGAGGAAATGGCCGCGAAGATGAACTTCGAGGACCAGATCCCAGTCTTCGTCGGACATGTTGAACAGCATCCGGTCGCGCACGACGCCGGCATTGTTGACGACAATGTCGACACTGCCGAACTGCCCCTGCGCTGCTTCCATCAGTGCGTCGGCGGTAGAACGCTCACCGACGTTGCCTGCCACGAATTCGACTTTGGCGCCGAGACCGCGGATCTCCTCGAGCGTTGCTTCGACGGCCTCGTTCGGGGCCAGATCGTTGACGACCAACGACGCACCGGCCTTCGCCAGACCAATGGCCTCGAACTTTCCGAGCCCCGATCCGGCACCGGTCACGATGGCGACCTTGCCCTCGAGACTGGTTTCTGGGCTGTTCACAGCATTCATCGAAGCGCTCTCCCGGTTCTCTGCGGTCGTGTGTCGAGTTACCCGGCTCGATTGCCGTGACCCACGAGTTCGCAACTTTAGAACGTGTTCTTGTTTTGGGCAACCATCGTCAGGGATGTTCGGTCAGCGCCGCACGCGGGCATTGAGCGATCGCGGAACGGACATCTTCCCAGCGATCCTCCGGCGGACGCACGGAACTGATCACGAGCTCCTCGTTGTCGTCGAGGTCGAAAATATCGGGTGCGATCCCTACACACACACCGTTTGCCTCGCAACGGTCCAGATCAACCCTGACCTCCATGGCGATTCCTCTTCTCTACTCACTACTACTGGCGCGAACACGGATACGAAACGAGTGCCGCAGGGCTGTGCCGCACACCGTTCCTGGCGATAACACTAGAACCTGTTTCAGTCGTGTGCAATGATTCGAAAAAGTACCGAGAACGGACGTCGAACGATCCGCCGGAGACGGCGAGAGCGTCCCTTGTCGCCGATGTACGCATCGATAGAACCTGTGTCAATCGAATGGTTGGCGCTTTGATTCGTATCTCTATGGAGAGGTAACCATGCACATCACCTACACCCCTGAGCAGCAACAGCTCCAGGAGGAGTTGCGTGCCTACTTCGCACAACTGATGACTCCCGAGCGGCGTGAAGCACTCGCTGCCACGACGGGTGAGTACGGCGAAGGCAATGTGTACCGCGAAGTCGTCGCGCAGATGGGCCAGGACGGCTGGCTCACGCTGGGTTGGCCGAAAGAGTACGGCGGACAGGAACGCTCCGCGATGGACCAGCTGATCTTCACCGACGAAGCTGCCATTGCCGGTGCGCCCGTGCCGTTCCTGACGATCAATTCCGTAGCGCCGACAATCATGCATTTCGGGACGGACGAGCAGAAGGCCTTCTTCCTGCCCAAGATCTCCCGCGGTGAGCTCCACTTCGCGATCGGTTACTCCGAGCCCGAGGCCGGCACCGACCTGGCGTCTCTGCGCACGTCGGCCGTCCGTGACGGTGACGATTACGTCATCAACGGGCAGAAGATGTGGACGAGCCTGATCCAGTACGCCGACTACGTGTGGTTGGCGTGCCGCACCGATCCGGAAGCCAAGAAGCACAAGGGAATCAGCATGCTGATCGTCCCGACCACCGCAGAAGGCTTCTCCTACACCCCGGTTCACACCATGGCCGGCCCCGACACCAGCGCCACTTACTACCAGGACGTACGGGTCCCGGCGTCGTCGATAGTCGGCCAGGAACACGGCGGCTGGGCACTGATCACCAATCAGCTCAACCACGAGCGTGTTGCCCTCACCTCGGCCGGACCGATTCTGACCGCGCAGCGTGAGGTCCGCGAGTGGGCACAGAACACCAAGCTGCCCGACGGCCGACGCATGATCGACCAGGAATGGGTGCAGATCAATCTGGCTCGCGTGCATGCCAAGGCCGAGTACCTGAAGTTGATGAACTGGGAAATCGCCTCCGCAACCGATCACGCTCCCGGTCCCGAAGCGGCGTCGGCCAACAAGGTGTTCGGTACCGAATTCGCCACCGAGGCTTACCGCTTGCTCATGGAGGTTCTGGGATCTTCCGCCACGATCAGGCAGAACTCCCCCGGCGCTCTTCTACGCGGACGCATCGAACGCATGCATCGTTCTTCGCTGATCCTGACGTTCGGCGGCGGTACCAACGAAGTGCAACGCGACATCATCGGCATGACAGCTCTGCGGCTTCCCGCATCGAAGCGATAAGGACCAACGATCATGGAATTCACCCTTACCGAGGCCCAGCAGGACCTGTCCGGACTGACACGATCCGTCGTCGCCGAACTGGTCACCAACGACCGCCTTCGTGAACTCGACGCCGCCGAAGACCGTTTCGACGCCACCTTGTGGAATGCGCTGGCTTCGGCCGGCGTTCTCGGCGCGGCTCTTCCGGAGTCGGTCGGCGGCGACGGATTCGGTGTCCTCGAGCAGTGCAGCATCCTGGCCGAACTCGGCCGCGGTGTCGCAGCTGTTCCGTTCCTGACGTCCATCGTCGGGTCCGCCGCAGCGATAGCCGAATTCGGCTCGGACAAGCAGCGCGACGACTGGGCAAGCGCTGCCGCTGCCGGTGAGAAGATACTCACCGCGGCCCTCGCCGAGGAATACAACGACGACCCGGCGCACCCGATCACGCGTGCCGAGAAGACCGCCGATGGTTGGCGCATCGACGGAGCCAAGATCACCGTCGACAGTGCTCCGCTGGCAGATCTGTTCCTCGTCCCCGCCATCACCGAGGACGGTGTCGCGGTCTTCCTCGTCGAACCGTCGGACGCGGGCGTGAGCATTACCAGGCAATCGACCACGGATTTCTCGAGTGCGGCCCTGGTCGAGTTCGATTCGGTGCAGATCCCGGCCGATCGTGTTCTCGGCTCGGTTGCCCAAGGATCCGACATCGCGGCATGGATCGTCGAACGAATTCAGCTCGGTTCCAGCGCCTACCAGTACGGGGTGCTCGATCAAGCGCTGAAGCTGACCGCCGAATACGCCACCGAGCGTGTGCAGTTCGGCCGTCCGATCGGTAGTTTCCAGGCCGTGGCCCAGCGCCTCGCCGACGGATACATCGACGTCAAGGGCGTTCGCCTGACTCTCTGGGCCGCAGCGTGGCGTTTGAGCGAAGGACTTCCGTCCGACGGGGCCGTACAGACGGCCAAGTTCTGGGCTGCAGATGCGGGACACCGCGTCGGGCACACCGCTGTTCACGTTCACGGCGGCGTTGGTCTGGACGAGGACCATCCGGTTCACCGCTACTTCCTCGCGGCCAAGCATCACGAGTTCCTGCTCGGCAACGCAACAGATCAGCTTCGCGCACTGGGCAAGGAACTTGCCGCAGTTCCTGCCTGAGTGCGTCCCACCGAGTGGAAATCCATGACCTGGTCCGAGACGAATCGATGATGATGCAGCTATGAGTCAGAGCCCCACTGTTTCCGATCTACTCCTCGGAGTCAGCGAGATCGACGACCGCGGTATCCGTTTCGAGGACCAGGTCATCACCTGGCGCGAGCACATTCAAGGCTCGTTCGATCGAGCAGCGCTGCTGGACACGCTGCTCGATCGAACGCGCCCCCGGCATTTCGGTCTTCTGATGGAGAACGTCCCCGAATTCTCACTATTGCTCGGCGCAGCATCGTTCTCGGGTTCGGTTGCTGCCGGACTGAACACGACCAGGCGCGGCCCGGCATTGGCGCGAGACATCCAACTCTCCGACTGCCAGGTCATCTTCACCGAGAACAACCAGGCACATCTACTCGACGACGTCGATCTCGGTGACGTCCGGGTGATCAACGTGGATTCTCCGGCCTGGACGCAATTGTTGGCGCCCTTCGCCGATACGCCGGCCTACGCGTCGACGGCGCAGCCCGACGATCTGTTGATGCTCATTTTCACTTCCGGAACAAGCGGTGATCCCAAAGCGGTACGGTGCACGCACCACAAGTTGGCCTCTCCCGGAGTCATGCTTGCCGATCGTTTCGGGCTCGGCGCCGACGACGTCGTCTACATGGCGATGCCCATGTTCCATTCCAACGCCATGATGGCGGCGTGGACGGTCGCGCTGCACGCTCGTGCGGGAATTGCCATGCGCCGCAAGTTCTCCGCTTCGGGCTTTCTGCCCGACGTTCACAAGTACGGAATCACGTACTCCAACTACGTCGGAAAGCCGTTGTCCTTCATCGCTTCCACCCCCGAGGTGCCGAACGAGCGGGAGAACACCTTGAAGATCATGTACGGCAACGAGGGTTCGGCGCCCGCCGTCGCCACCTTCGTCCGGCGCTTCGATGCCCGCGTCATCGACGGGTTCGGTTCCACCGAGGGCGGCATTTCGATTTCCGCGGCGCCGGTGCCGAGGACCGGCGCCCTCGGACTTCTCCCGGACGGGGTCAAGATCCTCGATCCCGAGACCGGAGCCCCATGCCCGCCTGCAGTCTTCGACGCTGACGGCCGGATCACCAATGCCGACGAGGCAACCGGTGAACTGGTCAACGTCACCGGCCCAGGCACATTCGCCGGGTACTACAAGAACCCGGAAGCCGACGCCGAGCGAATGCGCAACGGCCAGTACTGGAGCGGCGATCTGGCGTACACCGACCTCGACGGCTACGTCTACTTCGCGGGACGCAGTTCCGGTTGGCTACGAGTGGACGGCGAGAACATCGGCGCCGCACCCATCGAACGCTCGCTCGTCGGTTACCCGGGCTTCGCGCAGGTGTCCGTGTACGCAGTCCCCGACAGCGATGTCGGCGACCGCGTCATGGCGTCGGTGATTCCGGTCGGCGACGTCGACAACTTCGACCCGGTAGCCGTAGCCGAATACATCGATTCCCGGCCGGAACTCGGGCCGAAGCAGAAGCCGACCTTGATCCGCGTGTGCATTGAGTTCCCGAGAACGGCGACGTTCAAGGTGGTCACTCGAACGCAGAGCGCCGAACGCTGGAACACATCCGATCCGGTGTGGATCCGCCGGCGCGGAGAATCCGACTTCCAATTACTCACTCCCGAAATGACACTCGGCCTCGAGAAGACGCGAGAGCCCGTCTAGCCCGATATCTCAGTAGTGCTGAGCAAGCGGTTTGTGCGCAGACACCGTTTTGTAGAACTCGGTGAGCCGAAGCTGTGATGCCGCTGCATCGTCGATCACCACCGTCGCGTGTGGATGCAGTTGGAGGACCGATGCCGGGCACACCGCGGCCAGCGGCCCCTCGACGGCAGCGGCAACCGCAGCGGCCTTGTGCTCGCCGGTTGCGATCATCACCAGATGATTTGCTTCGCAGATAGTTCCGAGGCCCTGGGTGATCACGTGCCGTGGTACCTCGTCCGGACTCTCGAAGAATCGGGCGTTGTCGGTTCGAGTCTGTTCCGTCAGCGTCTTGACCCGGGTCCTCGAATTCAGCGAGGACGTCGGTTCGTTGAAACCGATGTGACCGTTGCCGCCGATGCCCAGAAGTTGTACGTCCACCGGACCATTCGACGCAATCGCCCGGTCGTAGGCTGCCGCGGCGGCAAATGGATCCGGCGCGGTGCCGTCGGGGCTGAATACCCTTGCCGCGTCCAGGTCCAGGTGATTCACCAGTTCGGTGCGGATCACCTGGGCATACGACTCCGGGTGGCCTTCCGGCAGGCCGACGTATTCGTCCAACAGGAACGCCTGCACGCCGGCAAAACTCAACCCGCCCTCGCGGTGACGGCGCGCGAGTTCGCGGTAGACAGAGAGCGGTGAAGATCCTGTCGCCAGGCCCAAAGTCCGTGCACCTGAATGCACCGCGTGTTCGAAGATGTCGGCAACAACGGTGCCGGCCGCCTCCGCACTGTCGACAATGACAATTTCCATCGGTTGATTCCTCAGCTTTCGGTGTAGTTCATGAGCCAGTTCCCAGCGGCCATGACGGCGCGGGTTTCGAGTTCTGGACCGGTGACGATCAGATCGGCGCGGCAACCCGGCACGAGATCGCCGACCATTCCGGCCAGCCCCATCAGCGAAGCAGGCGTTGCTGTCGCTGCGATGACAGCCGAAAGCAGATCGACGCCGGCGTGATTGACAGCCCGGCGGACTATGTCCATCAACCGACTCGTCCCGCCGGCAATGGCCGTTTCCCCCTGGCCGGCCAATCGCGCCACGCCACCGACCACGTCGACGTCGAGAGGCCCGAGTGGGTAACGGCCGTCGGGCATTCCGGCGGCAGCCATCGCGTCGGAGACCAACGCGATCTGATGCGGACCGACAAGATCGAACACCGTCGCTACCGTCTCGTCGGCCAGATGTACTCCGTCCCCGACCAACTCGACCACCATCTGTCCTTTCGCAGCCGCGGCAAGACATGCCGCCACTGCGCCGGGAGCACGGTGATGCATCGGAGCCATACCGTTGAACAGGTGAGTGGCACTGAGCGGTGTATGCGCCGAGTGTGCGATCGAACGTGTCGCAATCGGGTTGGACGCATCGGTGTGTCCGATACTCACGACGGCACCGTGACGCTCCAGCAATGAGGCAAGTTCGTCGAAGTGTGCTGTCTCCGGAGCGATCGTCATCGAGCGAATGTGCCCACGGCCGGCTTCGAGCAGCGACTCGAGCAGAGCCGGGTCGCCGTCGAGAATGCTGTCGGGATCCTGGGCGCCACAACGGAGTACCGAAAGGAATGGACCTTCCAGGTGAATTCCGGCCAGCGTGCCCTCGTCCACCAGTCCTGCCAGGAGCGCGATGCGACTGCGCAGGATCTGCGGCGGCGCGGAGACGAGCGAACCGATCACCGAGGTCGTGCCGTTCGTCCGATGGTGATCGGCAGCCACGGTTGATCCGAACTCGTCTGCCTCGGGGAAACCGAATCCGCCGGCGCCGTGGCAGTGAACGTCCACCAAACCCGGAATGATCGTTGTTCCCGCAGCTGCCCGTTCGGGTAACGGGTCGGTTCGCTGCGACGCGGGTCCGGCCCACACCACACGATCACCGGCGATCTCGACAACCCCGTCCGACAGCAATCGACCACCGGTCACCAATTGTCCACGCAGAATTTGTCTACGAAGTATCACGACATCACCTGCGGTACAACGGGAACTTCGGTATCCGCGATCGACAACTCACGGAGCACGGCGTCCGCGAGCACGTAGTGCCCTTGTTCGTTCGGATGGAACGCGTCAGCCAGGAGAGCCGGCGGTGGGCCCTCGGGAGAATGGGCCGTCCACTGCGCGTAGTGGTCGACGAACACCACACGCGTCGAGGCGGCAACCTGTCGCACGACCTCGACGTACTGAAGCAATCCAGCTCTGGTGGGCGCATTCTCGACGTCGATCGGTGGCGGCGTCTGCAGAATCGGCACCGCACCGATCGCTCGCGTCCGGAAAATCATGTCCGAGAGGTCGTCTCGAAACCGCTCCAGTCCTTCTTCGCCATCCAATGCGTCATTCGTACCGAGCATGATCAACACCACCGAGGGTTCGAACACTTCGATGCGGTGTGCGAAACCCGCACGCACATCGGAGGATCGATTGCCGCTCACCCCGGTGTTGACAAGGACGTGGTTGAACAAGGAAAGTTCACCACGGACGCGCTCGGCGCAGTGTTCGACGTAACTTCGATGACCGTCGGTGTGCGTCAATCCCTGAGTGATGCTGTCGCCGGTGAATACCCACCGGATCGGCGTCGAGGAGTCGCCGAGCAAAGTCTCCAGTCGAATCCGTTCAGCAGTCTTGGACTTCAAAGCCTTCGACGTCGGGGTCACACCCTCTGCCTTTCGGCGCCCGATACTGCGGCTGCAAATTTCGACGTGATGAACGCCGGATCCGTGATTGCGGTTCCGACAACCACCGAGTCTGCACCCAGGGCGATGGCGCGTGCCGCATCCTCCGGGCTGTGGTATCGCCCCTCGGCGATGAGGACTACATCTGGAAGTGCCTGCCGCAGTTCCGAAACCAGCTCCAGGTCCGGGCCTGCCAGCCGTCGGCTGTTCTCGGTATATCCCGCCAGTGTGCTGGAGATGATGTCGGCGCCCGCCGCGGCGGCAGCGATGCCGTCCTCGAGTGTTCCACAATCAGCCATGACGAGGCCGCCGCGATCATGGACCGCGTCGACGGTGTCGGCAAAGGTCAGCCCGTCCGGACGCGGTCGCAGCGTGGCATCGGCAGCCACGATCTGCGCACCCGAATCCACGACTTCGAGGGCTGATTCCCTTGTCGGCGTGATGAACACGCCCTCCGAGCCGATCTTCGTCAAACCGATCACCGGTACCTTCACTGCCGACACGACTGCGGCGACATCCGGGGTTCCGCCCACACCGCCGCAGCGGATCGCCACTGCACCGCCGTCGACCGCGGCGCGGGCCATCCTCTCGATGGTCCCGGTGTCGCGCAAGGCATGGCCGTGTCCGGCCTGACAGGACACGATCAGCTTCCCGCTGATGATCGTGAGCAGTTCTTCGACAGTCACGGTGTTACCTCGATTCGTGTTGCGGCGGCCAGGAGCGCAGCTCCGACGAGCGGCGCATCGGTGCCCAAACGGGCAGGAAGAATGGCGGTTTCGGCAATGGGACCCATCGCTTCCACCCGGAAAGCGGACGTCAGCGGCGACAAGAGGTCGGCTCCGATCTGGGCTGCGCCGCCGCCGATGACGATCACCTCGGGATCGAATGCGGTGGCGACGCCGGCCAGGACTCGGCCGAGCAGAGTACCGGCGTCGGTGACCACGCCACGGGCGATCGGGTCGCCGGAGCGCATGAGTGCCACCACCTTCTGCAACGGTTGAGTGGGCACACCCGCCCGCGCTGCGTACTCGGCCTCCATCGCCGGGCCAGAGGCGACTGCCTCGAGGTGATCGGTTCTACCGCAACCGCAACCTATCGCCCCGGAGACCGGAACCAGCAGATGCGCGAGCTCGCCGGCTGTTCCGTGGGCGCCGTGATACAGCTGTCCGCCCACGGTCAACGCGCCACCGATTCCAGTACCGATCGAGACGAACAGTGCAGAGGTTCGACCGCGACCGGCGCCGATCATGTTCTCGCCGTGGGCCATCGCGCGCACGTCGTTGTCCACCGTCACCGGTAGACCCGAGTGCGCCTCGAGTTCCCCGCGAACCTCGGCGCCACTCCATCCGGACAGAATGTCGGAGGCGAAGACGACGCGGCCACGCACCCGATCGATGATTCCCGGTGCACCGACTCCGATTCCGGCTACCGGGTGATCCGCCCTCAAACGGTCGACCAACGCGGTGGCGGTCTCGAGAACAGCCTCCCTACCGGCCGTCGGTGTTACCGCACGAACGGTGTCGATCACGTATCCGTCGGACGTCACCACCGCGGCAGCCACTTTGGTGCCGCCGATGTCGATGCCGATCCATCGCTTCTGCCCAGATGTCATGTCAGAGGAGCCCGGCCTGTTCCAGAACGACCTTGATCGTTGCGGTCTCGGACTCGTCGAGCGAGAGCATCGGGGCGCACATCGTGTTGCCGGTGATGACGCCGCGCAGGGCCAGAGCCGTCTTGAATGCGCCCAGACCCGCAGCACCGGCACTGACGCGACCCGGTGTCGGTGCCTCGACGATGGAGAACAGATCGGTGAGTCGATCCTGCTCGGCCTTCGCCGCCGCCCAGTTTCCTGCCTGCGCAGCGCGCCACAGTCGCACGTAACCGTGCGGGTCCACGTTCGCCAGGCCGGGCACAGCGCCCGAAGCACCCATCAGCAGGCATCCGTCGACGACTACCTCGTGCCCGGTGAAGACGGCGAAGTTTTCGAGCCCGGCCGACTGACGGAGCAACATACGGAAACTGACGTCGTCGCCGCTCGAATCCTTCACGCCGGCGATGACTCCCTCGCGACCGAGCTCGACCAGCATTGCCGGGCTGAGCTTGCTGTGGACACGAACCGGGACGTCGTAGGCGAACAACGGAAGATCCACTGCGGCGTGGATGGAGCGGAAATGCGTTGCCGTCTCGGCTGCGTCGGTGATCGCGTAGAACGGCGCCGTCGCGACGATGGCATCCGCACCCGCTTCACGCGCCTGCTCGGCGACGGCGATGACCCGGTTGGTGGTCATGTCGTTCACGCCGACGAGGACCGGTACCTGGCCGCCGACGTGACCGATGGCCGTCTGCACCACCTGGGCGCGCTGAGCGTCGGTGAGGTAACCGACCTCACCCGAGGAACCGAGGACGAACAAGCCGTCGACTCCGGCTTCGATCTGCAGTGAGAGCAGGCGTTCGAGCGACGTGGTGTCGACCTCGCCCTCGAGCGTCAGTGGTGTGACGATCGGCGGGACGATTCCGCTGAAGGTGGTGGTTTCCGTGCTCATGGGGTCTCCATATGTTGGTTGTCGGATTGAGTTGTGGGTGCGGCTGTCAGGGAGAGACGGAGACCGGCTGACCGCTCGAGGCGGACAGATAGGCAGCATCGATCACGCGCATCGACGCGCGGGCGTCTGCCACGGTGTAGTCGGGTTCGGTCCGTGTGGGAAGTCGATCGAGCACGTGAGAGAGAAAGCTCGACACCGCGTTGTCCGAACCGAAGCCGCCGATGGGTAGTGCGGTCACGTCTCCCGAGGATGCGAAGTGGGTCACCGCGGGTTTGTCGTCGTCGGAACTCGCGTATCCGTGGGAGCCGAGGACCCGAAGCGTCGCGGTATTCGCGCCGAAACCCGGTGCTGCGGGGATTCTTCCGACGGTCACCGTCGCGGTGACGCCGTTTTCCAGGGCGAGCGAGATCAACGCCGTGTCTTCGACTCCGAACTGCTGGTGGGCCCCGCCGTAGAGTGTGCTCGTCTCGGCGTACACCTCGGTGACGTCCAGGCCGGTGAGGTATCTGAGGTAGTCGGCGGCGTAACCGGCGAAGTTCACTACTTCTCCCCCGCCGGAAAGCGCGGGATCCACCACCAGTTCGGGACGCTCGACGGACGTCGCGAAATGTGTTCCGCTTGCCAGGAACTCGATGTCCACGTGGCGCGGCAGTCCGAGGTTTCCGGCATCGATCCAGCGGCGCAGTCGCCGGAGCGCAGGTGAATGAGTGCGGTTCACCACCGTACAGATTCGCCCGTTCGACCGTGCCGCTTCCTCGACCGCCGCGGCCTCCGACTCGTCGATACCCACCGGCTTGTCCACCAGGACGTCGAGTCCCGCGTTCAGTGCGGCAATCGCAAGCCGTGCATGCCTGGTCGGCTCACTGCAGATGATCGCCAGGTCTATCCGTTCGGGGTCGAGCAGCTCGCCGAGTTCGTCGATCCACTCGATGTCTGCGGCCTTTGCCATCGCGATTCCGTCCTCACGAATCCAATCGGGGACCGAGGATTCGTCGGAGGCCCCGATCAAGCTCACTCGAGGATCGGAGCGCAACAGGTCCGCATAGGAGCCGGCATGCCTTACGCCGCTGACAAATCCGACGCGGATCGAACCGGTGCCGGTCATCGGTGTTCTCCGATCGAAATCGCGCGGCCGGTGTCGAGTGACTGTTGTGCAGCGATGGCAGTCGCGAGAGCTGCACGTACCTGCCAGTTCTCGACTATCGGGGTCGCGGAACCGTCGAGAGTGGCGATCCAGTGGCGCATCTGATGCGCCATCGCATCTTCGATCGACGACGGCGGCGCGTTTGTCGTATCCGTCATCAGGCCTGGGTCGTCGCCGGTGTCGTGCGCGAGCGTGCCGGATGTCCCCGACACCACGATCCGGCGCACCATCTTTCCCGATTGCGGCAGTGCGTAAGCCAATTCGATGAGCGCCAGCGATCCGTCCTCGAAGCGAACGGTCAGATGGAAGCTGTCGTGCACGGGCATCCCCGCCGCGAAGGTGGGGAAACTACGAGCGAACACACGGATCGGACGACGACCGATCAGCCACGTCACCAGATCGAGAGCGTGGGTTCCGTTGTGAACGGGGTGACCACCCGAGCGGTCCTTGTCGTGTTGCCAGCCTCGCCAGCCCCCTGGCCAGACGTGGCCGGTGTACCAACTGAGGTGGATCAGCCGGGGGTCGCCGATGGCGCCTTGTGCAACCGAGTTTCCGATCGAGGTGATCGACGGCTGGAATCGTACGGTCTGTCCGACCATCAGTGAGGTGCCGCCACCTTCGGTGGCCTCGACCATCGCGTCGAAGTCCGCGACTGTCAGCGCTGCGGGCTTCTCCACGTGCACATGCTTTCCCGCGCGGCCTGCGGCTATCGTCACGGGCGCGTGGTCCGGAGTGGCCCCGACGACGTTGACCGCGTGCACGCTCGGGTCTGCGAGAATCTTCGCCAGATCGGTACTGGCCTTCGCGCCCGGCGCCAATGCCGCGACCGATGCGGCACGGTCCAAGTCACTGCCGAATACGTAGACGACTTCGACCGACGGGATGCGCGCCAAAGCGCTGACGTGGTCCCGCGCGATTGCGCCGCTGCCGATGACGGCTACACGCACGGTCACTTCGCACTTCCCGACAGCGCCGCCGGTTCCCCGCCACCGAGTCGCACCTGCTCGGCGACGACGAGTGCGCGTTCACGTGCGTATGTCAACGGTGAGCCGGAGTCAGCCTTGCCGTCGAGAACTGCTGCCATCTCGTCGATTTCGTGGCGAATCGCAGCCTGCATCCACAGCGAGGATCCTCCGTTCCCCGAGTTGTACTTCTGCGTCCTGCTCGCAGAGTCGATCAACGATTGGTTCTCGGCGTCGACGTCGAAGATCGGCCACGACTCTTCGACCCGTCCCCCGCGCAGTCGGCTGACCCGGCCGGTGTGGAAGTCCGCGTGGACCGAGCCTTCGGCGGCATCGACCGTCAGCTCCCACGAAGAAGTGTGTGAACGCGTCGAGATGGTGTGCCTGCCGATCGCGCCGCCGGCGAACGACACCACTGTGTTGCGGAAGCCGTCGTCTGCGGTGGCGATGCTCGACACGGCAGTCACCTCGCCGCCGAGCCAGCACATCAGGTCCAGTTCGTGAATCTCGTGAGTCAGTTCTCCACCCGTTCGGCTCTTGTCGAGCTTCCACCACTGTGGATCTGCGCCGTCGGTGTCGATCCAGCGTGAGCGAGACGTTTCGATCGCAGCGACCTCGCCGAGCTCCCCCGACGCCAGCAGGTCCGCCAGACGTCGTACACCCGGCATCATCCGCATGATGTGCCCGACCATCAACGGCGAACCGCTCGCGTCGGCGCTCGCGATCATGTTCTGCGCATCGACCAGTTCGACGGCGAGTGGCTTCTCGACAAAAACTGCCTTGCCGTGTTCGAGTGCCGCGATGGCAGGTTCGGCGTGCGCGTGATTGGGCGTCGCGACGACAACGAGGGCCAACTCCGGGTGAGCGGCCACCGCGTCGTGATCGTCTGTCGGGGTTGCCGAGAACTCTGCGGCGACGTCCTTGGCCCGCTCGACGTCACGGTCGCACAGCATCGCCAGTTCGAAACGTGGATGGGCAGCCAGCTCGCGAGCGAGGGAACTACCGAAGAATCCGCAACCGACCACACCGACTTTGTATCGGGTCATGAAGTCTCCAAAGATTGGATGAGGGATGTCCTATGTTATACGGCCAGCGTCATCGGTCGTCAATTCGACGTCGGTAACACAGTCTTCATCTATGCAGGTGAGCGCACTATTTTTGGTTCGAAACCGACGAAACGTCGAAGTTCAGCGCCGCCAGTTCCGAAGATTCTCTAGACGCTTTCTGATCCACAATGTAAGTTACGCAACATCGGACGTCGAACATAGGACATCCCCTATCCACTCCCTTGATGTCCCGCTCCCCGCCTTGGAGGCCGCCTTGAAGAACGAACGACCGCTGAGCTCCGCGTTCACACGCCGAGACCTGTTCCGGTACACCGGGCTGCTGGGAGCTGCAGCAGGTATCACCGCGACTCTCGCGGCCTGTGGCGGCGGCCCGTCGTCGACCTCGGTTGTCGGCGGTTCCGCGAGCACCGGTGATCTGACCACCGCCATCGGATACGGCAACGACCAGAGCTTCGACCCGATGCAGACTGCATCCGGTTTCCTCATGGCAGCGGTCAACCACGTCTACGAGGGACTGCTCGAAAACGATCCAGGCACCGGTGAGACGTATGCGGCGCTCGCACAGGCCGTCCCGACCGACGCCAGCGCCTCGAGCTGGACCATGAAAATCCGCGAGGGAGCAACCTGGCACGACGGCACTCCGGTCACCTCGGACGACGTCGTCTTCACCTTCGATCGCGTCCTCGATCCACAGCAGAACGTACTGATCCGCTCCTTCTTCTCCTCCTGGTTGCAGTCCGTCACCAAGGTCGACGACCAAACGGTGACCCTGAACTTCAACTACCCGTTCAGCGCTGCCGCACAGCGTCTCTCGATCGCCAAGATCATGCCCAAGCACGTCTTCGACGGCCACTGGGACGAGGCCAAGTCCGGAGCGCTGGTCGTCGGTTCCGGTCCGTACAAGCTCAAGAGCCACACCCCCAAGAGCAACACAGCTTTCGAGGCCTTCGAGGCGTACAACGGGCCGCGCCCGGCCAACTTCGCGACCATGAACTGGCTCTCTATCGTCGACACCTCCTCACGCATCGCACGCGTCTCGGGCAACAATGCCGGTGCACAACTCGCCGACAACATCCCCGTCGCCAACGTCCCCACTCTGACCTCCGGTGGGCGCACCGTCGAGGGCAACCCGGGCATGAACCTCATGTACCTGCTCTTCGACACGACTCAGGCACCGTTCGACGACGTTCGTGTTCGCCAGGCGATGTTCTATGCGATCAACACCCCGAAGATGATCGAGATCGCCCTCGGCGGCAAGGCAGCACCGGCCACGAGCTACCTGTACGAGCGCAACCCCGACTACGCGCGAGCGTCCACCGTCTACTCGTACGATCCGGACAAGGCCCGCTCGCTCCTCACTGCCGCCGGTGTAAGTGGCCTCGACCTGACGCTGCTCTCCACCAACGTCAGCTGGTTGGCCGACTGCTTGCCGACCATCAAAGAGTCTTGGGACGCAGTCGGATTCAACACGACGCTCGAACCGCAGGACACCAGCGCCATGGTGAGCAAGCTCAACAGCGGCCAGAAGTTCCAGATCGCTGCGGGTACGTCCAACCCACAGGCGTTCGGCAGCGACGTCGACCTCCTCGTGCGCTACACGTACAGCAAGGGCGGCCTGTGGACGAAGACCTACGCCAAGTGGGACGACACCCCCGAGGCACAGAAGATCTACGCCACCATGGACGAGGCCACCCGCGAGACAGACCCGGCAAAGCGCAGCACCCTTGTGCAGTCGTACCTGAACCAGATCGCCGAAAACGCTGTCTACTATCCGGTTCTCCATCAGGAACTCCTGACTGCGTGGGATCCGAAGAAGATCGCCGACGTCACTCCGCTGCCGTACCCCGGCGTCAACCTGCTTCAGGCGAAGCCGGCCTGATACCCGCCCGCTCGGCCGTTTCCCACAACTGAGAGATTCCCCGATGGCAAGAGTCCTCCCCATGCTGATCAGGCGATTACTGATACTGATCCCCCTGATCCTCGGCATCATCGCGTTCGTCTTCATCGTGATGCAGTTCGCGCCCACCGATCCCGCAACGGCGGCGTTCAACGGCGGCAACCCGACTGCGGAACAGTTGCAGCAGTTCAAGGAAGAGAACGGACTGCTCGATCCGCTTCCGCTGCAATACGTTCACTTCGTGACCGATCTGGTCAGCGGCAATATGGGTGACAGTCTGATTTCCGGTACCCCGGTGTTGGATTCGATCTCCACCGCTCTGCCACTGACCATTCAGCTCACGGTTCTCGGACTGGTGATCGCCATCGTGCTCTCGCTGATCTTCGGTGTCACCAGCGCACTGTTCCGCGATCGTTGGCCGGATCAGGTCATCCGAGTGATCTCCCTCGGCGGTGTGGCAGCACCGTCATTCTGGTTGGCACTGCTGATGATTCAGTATCTGGCCGTCCAACTCGGATGGTTCCCCACCGGTGGCTACGTCAATCCGAGCGACTCCGTCACCGACTGGCTCTGGTACATGGCGCTCCCGGCGCTGTCCCTGTCACTGCCCGTCGCAGCACAACTCACGCGAATCATCCGCACGTCGATGGTCGAGGAGTTGGACAAGGACTACGTCCGTACCGCGATCGGCAGCGGCCTGCCCTATCACGTGGTGATCGGGCGAAATGTCTTGCGTAACGCACTGATCAACCCGCTCACCGTCCTGGGTCTACGGGTCGGATACCTCCTCGGTGGCGCTGTGGTCATCGAGCAGATCTTCGGTCTTCCCGGAATGGGTCAGCTCATGATCAACGGCGTCACCAACGGTGACCCCGCAGTAGTTCAGGGTGTTGTCATCGTCATCGCGGTCGGCTTCGTCGTCGTCAACCTCGCCGTCGACATCCTCTACCTGCTCGTCAATCCACGACTTCGGAGCGCAGCATGATGAGAAGAAAACTCACCGAAAAGCTTTCGCGACCCGGCATCACCTTCTCTCGCTTCCCCCTCTCGGCCTGGCTGTCGATGGCGGTTCTCGCGATCATCGTGCTCGCCTGCCTCTTCGCGCCGCTGATCACGCAGTACACCCCGCTCGAACAGGCGGTGGGTACCGCGGGCCCCAGCGCCGAGCACTGGTTCGGTCAGGACAGTCTCGGCCGAGATCTGTTCAGCCGCTTGCTCTACGGCGGACGTTGGTCGTTGACCATCGGTCTCGGGTCCACCTTCCTCGCATTGTGCGCCGGTGCTCTCATCGGGTCGGTCGCCGCAACGAGCCGAAAAGGCGTCGACGAGACCATCATGCGAGTGCTCGACGTGGTCATGGCGTTCCCGGGCATCGCGCTCGCTGCCGTACTCGTCGCAGCCTTCGGTGGTTCGATTCCGGTTCTGATCGTCACCATCGCGTTCCTCTACACACCGATGGTGGCCCGCGTCGTTCGCGCGAACGTTCTCGCTCAGTACGGTGAGGACTACGTCGCGGCCGAAAAGGTCATCGGCGCAAGAACTTCACACATCGTCGTCAAGCACGTCGTAGCCAACTGTGCTGCGCCGGTTCTCGTCTTCTGCACTGTCATGGTCGCGGACGCCATCGTGCTGGAGGCCAGCCTGTCGTTCATCGGAGCAGGTGTCCGTCCCCCGGATCCGTCGTGGGGATCGGTGATCGCCGACGGCAAGAACATGGTCCTTCTCGGTGGTTGGTGGGCAACGGTGTTCCCCGGTCTGCTGATTCTTCTGACGGTGCTCTCCCTCAACGTGCTCGCCGAGGGCCTGACGGACGCGATGGCCGATCCGAGTCTGAAGAAGACCAAGAAGACGCCCTCCGCACTCCAAGCAGCGCAGACAGCCGCAGCGGAGGAGACCTCCAACGAGCTCATTCTGGAGGACGAAGCCGCATCGGTCGCCAACACTCCGGAGTTGATCGACGACTTCGCCGACCCGAGCGTCGTGAAAGATGTTCTGAAGCCGGCCGCCGAACCGACCCCTCTCGAAACTCACCTGAAGATCCTGGCGGAAACCGAGCGGTCTCGGTCCGATCGTCTTGTGTACGAGGGCGATGCAGCGCCCCTCCTCGAGGTCCGCAATCTCACGATCCGGTTCCCCGAACGCTACGGAGACACGGCGATCGTCGACAACGTGAGCTTCACCGTCCGCCCGAACGAGACTATGGCACTGGTCGGCGAGTCCGGTTGCGGAAAGTCGCTCACTTCGCTGGCGATCATGGGTCTACTGCCCAAGACAGCAGTGGTGACCGGCGAGATCCTGTTCGACGGCGTCAACGTCCTCGAACTGAACAACCGGGAGCGAAACAAGCTGCGCGGACACGACATGGCGATGATCTACCAGGATGCGCTGAGTTCTCTGAACCCGGCGATGCTGATCCGCGCGCAGTTCAAGCAGCTCACGAAGCGCGGCGGTACCCGCACAGCCGAGGAACTGCTCGAACTCGTCGGACTCGATCCGGTGCGCACTCTCTCCAGCTACCCACACGAGCTTTCCGGTGGTCAGCGTCAGCGCGTTCTGATCGCCATGTCGCTCACCCGCAGTCCGCGGTTGATCGTCGCGGACGAGCCCACCACCGCTCTCGACGTCACCGTCCAGGCCCAGGTCGTGGACTTGCTCAACGATCTTCGGGAAAAGCTCGGCTTTGCCATGGTTTTCGTGAGCCACGATCTTGCACTCGTTGCTTCACTCGCTCACAAGATCACGGTGATGTACGCCGGTCAGGTCGTCGAGTCTGCGCCCACCAGCGATCTACTCGTCGATCCGCGTCACGAATACACCCAGGGCCTCCTCGGCGCCGTTCTCTCCATCGAGGACGAGGCTCCGCGGCTCCACCAGATCCAGGGAACCGTACCGTCGCCAGGCAGCTTCGCCGCCGGTGACCGTTTTGCCGAACGTTCCCTGCGTCCGGATTCCGATCCAAACCGAAAGCCCGAGATGGTTCGGATCGGCGAGACCGAGCATTTCTTCGCGAACCAGTCCGCGACTCCCGCACACGCAGAATCGGAATTGGAGAGCGTGCGATGACTACAGCTGAAGCACCCATCCTGGAACTGAAGAACATTCACGTCGTCCACAAGACCCGTTCGGGATCACTGTTCAAACCCGGCACGGTTCACGCGGTCAACGATGTCAGTATCGCCGTACGACGAGGGGCGACGATCGGCATCGTGGGCGAGTCGGGTTGCGGCAAGTCCACTCTGGCCAAAGTCATGGTCGGATTGCAGAAACCGACGTCGGGCGACGTGGTATTTCGCGGCCGAAGCGCTCTGACCCGGTCGGCGGGCGTGCGCAAGGAGTTCGGGCGGGCGATCTCGATCGTCTTCCAGGACCCGGCTACCGCGCTCAATCCGCGAATGACGGTGGCCGACATCCTCACCGATCCGCTCGACGTCCACGGCATCGGCAACCGCGCGAGCCGAACAGCCCGAGTTCGCGAGCTGGTCGGTTTGGTCGGACTCCCCCAATCTGCGCTCGAAGTCATCCCGAGCCAGATCTCCGGCGGTCAGCGTCAACGTGTCGCGATCGCGCGTGCGCTCGCGCTCGAGCCCGACGTCATCGTGGCCGACGAACCTACGTCGGCTCTCGATGTCTCGGTGCGAGCGCAGATCCTGAACCTGCTCAGCGACATCAAGGCTCGGTTGGGGCTCGGCATGGTGTTCATCTCGCACGACATCCAGACGGTGCGGTATGTCTCCGACACGATCGTCGTCATGAACGCCGGGCGGATCGTCGAGCAGGGGACAGCCCAGGAAGTATTCGACAACCCGTCGGATGCGTACACGGCCAAACTGCTGGGCGCGGCGCCCAGTCTCCTGCAACGCACCGTTGACGTGGGTTGACCAATGGAGCGGATGACCGGACATAGGATGAAGGACGTTCGTATCAGAAAAGGGGAATCGATGTCTGTCCGGAGTGGCACACAGGGCGCTCGTTTCAGCGCGCAAAACCGCATGCGCGCACTTCAGACGGACATCATGAACTTGATCCTCGAACGCAGACTCTCCCCAGGCGACCCGATGCCCACCGAGGCCGAACTGTCCGAAGAGTTGGGAATCGGCCGGAACACGCTCCGCGAGGCACTCAAGGTTCTGCAGGCCTTGGGCGTCGTCGAGATCCGTCACGGTTTCGGAATGTTCGTCGCCCCGAGCAACTTCGACGCTCTCGCCGACGGCCTGACCTTCCGTGGCCGGTTGTCGTTGCAGGGCACCGGGCACGAGGCGATGGAACTGGTCGACATTCGTCAGGCACTCGAGACCGGACTGATCGGTGCGGCGATGGCCGAGATGACGTCGGCCGACCACGCCGACCTCGACGAACTCGTCACCGGCATGGAGGTCCGTGCCGCCGCCGGGAAGAACTTCTCCGACATCGACGCGACCTTCCATTCCCGCCTGTACTCCCCGCTCGACAACCAGGTCCTCGCTCAGTTGATGGACGTCTTCTGGCAGGTGTACAGCGAGATCCAGCAGGCTATCGGGCATTCGGATACACCACTGATCGACATCGCGTCGAAGCATCGTGCGATTCTCGACGCGATCCGTACGGGTGATGCCGTCGAGGCGGCGCACACTCTCGATGTGCACTTCGGTGGCCTGCGCGAGCGGATCGCCGGCCTTCATGCTTCCGAAGCGCAGTAGTTTCGAAACGCGTGATTTTGCTCCGCTGTCTCACCATCGCGCCCGTTCTTCCGGCAAAATTACGGGTATGAAGAACCCGAACCTGACGCCTTCGCGCGTTCTCGCAGTTGTCCTCGCTGCCGCCCTGGTCATTTTCGTGATCGCACGTCGCCGCGACGACGGCGCCCTCAGCCGCGGAGAATGGTTGTCGGACAGCGTCGGACCGGACGACCTCGCCGGCTGAAACGACGTATGCCCTCGGCCGAAACTCGGCCGAGGGCATACGTACGTGTCATCTACTACTTCATCGAATCCAGTCGGGTTCGCGCGTCCTCGAACCCCGACACCAGCTCTGCCATGACCTCGGCGACCGGTCGGATCTCGTTCATCCGTCCCACGATCTGACCGACGGGCATTGCCACAACTTCCGGGTTCTCCGATGCAGCGATTCTCTGATGAGCGTCGCTGACCAGTAGGTTCTGCAGCGGCATCGGCAAGGGCGCCGGTGCTCCCGGGTTCGACCAGGCTTCCGTCCACTTGGTCTTGAGCAACCGAGCGGGCTTACCCGAGTAGATGCGCGAACGTACGGTGTCGGCCGACGTCGCGCCCAACAGTGCACGCTGAATAGCGGAAGGGCCTTCGCCCGACGCACTGCCGAGTTTGTATTCGGATGTGGTGAGCCAGTACGAGCCCATCCACACTCCGGACGCACCGAGTGCAAGTGCAGCAGCCACCTGACGGCCGCTGCCGATACCGCCGGCAGCCAGTACAGCAGCTGAATCGCCCAGTGCATCAACGATTTCCGGAACGAGAACCATCGAGGCAATTTCGCCGGTGTGACCGCCGGCCTCGTAGCCCTGCGCGATCACGATGTCGACACCGTTCTCGACGTGACGACGTGCGTGCTCGACGGCGCCGGCCAGTGCTGCTACCGGAACGCCTTTCTCGTGTGCCTGATCGATGACGTCCTTCGGCGGCGATCCTAGTGCATTCGCAATCAACGCGATCCGGTGTCCCAGAGCAACATCGACGTGAGACCGCGCTACCGAGTGAAGCCATCCCAGTACGCCGGTCGCATGCTCGACGTCGTCGGAAAGCGGCGGCACACCCAGTTCGTCGAGCGTGCGGTTGACGAAGGCGCGGTGCTCCTCCGGAATCAGCTTGTCGAGATCGACGGCGCCGCCCTCGGTCGGCACCTTTGCCGGCATGACGATGTCGACGCCGTACGGCTTACCGTCTGTGTTCTCGTCCATCCACGTCAGTGCGGCTTCGAGCTCTTCCGGATCGTTGAACCGGACACAACCGAGCACGCCCAGACCGCCCGCGCGGCTGATCGCGGCCGCGACGTGCTCGGAAGGAGTGAATCCGAAGATCGGGTATTCGATGCCGAACTTGTCGGCGAGATCCGAACGCATCAGGCTTCCACGCTTTCGTTTGCGGACGCCACAGGAGCGCCGTTTCCGTTGTGATCGTCAGCCTCGCGCGATTCCGTTTCGGCCTTCGCCCAGCGGTAGTCGGGCTTGCCGGCCGGATTGCGCTTGATCTGGTCGACGAACCACACACTGCGCGGAACCTTGTATCCGGCAATCTCTTTGCGCGCTGCGGTGGCGATGTCGTGCAACGTCGGCGACGTGCCTTCACGTACCTGAACCACTGCGGCAACCCGCTGACCGAAGCGCTCGTCGGGGATACCGACCACCAGCACGTCGAAGATGTCCGGGTGCGCCTTCAACGCGCCCTCGACCTCTTCCGGGTAAACCTTCTCGCCGCCGCTGTTGATGGACACCGAACCGCGGCCGAGCATCGTGACCGTGCCGTCGGCTTCGACCTGCGCATAGTCGCCGGGGATCGAGTAGCGAACGCCATTGATGGTGCGGAAGGTTTCGGCCGTCTTGACCTCGTCCTTGTAGTAGCCGAGCGGGATGTTGCCCTTGCGCGCGAGCATGCCGCGCTTGCCCGATCCGGGTTCGACGTCGTTGCCGTCGTCGTCGAGAACCGTTGTGGAGGCGTCGATCTTGACCGTCGGACCGCCAGTGTGCTTCTGACCCTTGCTCAGCACGGCCAGTCCGCCGAAGCCGGTCTCGGATGCTCCGATGGAGTCGGTCAACAGGCGGTTGGGCAACAGTTCGAGGAACTGCTCCTGGATGCTCGGCGAGAAGAGCGCAGCACTGCTGGCCATCACGTAGAGCGTCGAAAGATCGTACGGCTCACCCGTCTTCGGATTGCCGGCGATCAGTGCGTCGAGCATCGGACGGCCCATCGCGTCACCCGTGATGAAGATCAGGTTGACCTTGTGCTTGTCGATGTTCTGCCACACCTCGTGGGCGTCGAATTCCGGGTGCATCAAACAGGTTCCGCCGCCGAAGAGGCTGTGGAACACCGCAGACTGCGAACCACCGTGAATCATCGGGGGAATCGGGTAGCGGATCATGCTCGGGTTGGCTGCGCCGACCTTCGCCATCTCGTACTCGTCCTCGACCGGAACTCCGGTGACGAAGTTGATGCCGCCGCCGAGAACACGCCACCAGTCCTCGTGGCGCCACATGACGCCCTTGGGACTTCCGGTGGTGCCGCCGGTATAGAGCATGAAGATGTCGTCGTTGCTGCGCTCTTCGAAATCACGCTCACCCGAACTCTGCGCGAGTGCGTCCTCGTAGCCGATGCCGAAAGCACTGAAGTCCAGATCGGTGCCGTCCTCGACCACGATGACGGACTTGACCTTGGGAGTGTTCGGCAGGACGTTCGCGACCTTGTCCGAGTAGCGGCGCTCGTGAATGAGCGCAACCATGTCGGAGTTGTCGAAGATGTACTGCAACTCGTTCTCGACGTACCGGTAGTTGATGTTGACCATCACGGCCCGGATTTTGAAAACGGCGACCATGGCCTCGATCGCCTCGATGACGTTCCGGCAGTAGATGCCGACCTTGTCACCCGGTTGAACGCCATGTTCACGCAGGTAGTGACCGAGGCGGTTTGCTCGGTCCTCCAACTGCGCATAAGTCATCTCGCGGTTGTCCGAGACCAGCGCAACGCGGTCCGGAACGAGGTCGATTGCGTGCTCTACGAAGTCTGCGATGTTAAGGGCCACGAGTTCAAAGTAGAACGTGTTACCGTTTCTGGCAAGACCCAACTTGAGAGCCAGCTCACAGACCCGCCAGGAGCCATCAGTGTCCACTTCGACGACCGAAAAATCAGACATTTCGGAAACCGCGCCGCATTGCCTCGTGGAGAAGCGTGGCCACGTTCTCATCGTGACCATGAATCGCCCCGAGCGTAAGAACGCCATCACAGGCGAAATGATGGCGATCATGGTCGACGCCTGGGATCAGGTCGACAACGACCCCGAAATCCGCGTCGCGATCCTCACCGGAGCTGGCGGCGACTTCTGCGCCGGCGCCGACCTCAAGAACATGTCCGCCAAGCCTCCGGGAGATTCCTTCGCGGGCGGCGGCATCGACATGTCCAAGATCGAAGGTCTACTCAAGGGTCGCCGGTTGACCAAGCCGCTGATCGCTGCGGTCGAGGGTGCAGCCATCGCCGGCGGAACCGAAATCCTGCAGGGCACCGACATCCGCGTCGCGGGCGAGAGCGCCAAGTTCGGCGTCTCCGAAGCCAAGTGGGGGCTCTTCCCGCTCGGCGGTTCCGCGGTGCGTCTCGTTCGACAGATTCCGTACACGATCGCAGCCGACATCCTGCTCACCGGTCGTCACATCAAGGCTCCGGAGGCCAAGGAGATCGGGCTCATCGGCCACGTCGTCCCGGACGGTCAGGCCCTCGACAAGGCGCTGGAGCTCGCGGACCTGATCAGTGAAAACGGCCCCCTCGCCGTGCAGGCGATTCTCAAGACCATCCGCGACACCGAGGGCATGCACGAGGAAGAGGCCTTCCAGATCGACGCGCAGCTGGGCATGAAGGTGTTCATGAGCGCGGACGCCAAGGAGGGCCCGCGGGCTTTCGGTGAGAAGCGGGCGCCCCAGTTCAAGGGTGTCTGAGTCAGGGGTGTCCGACCCACCCCCCTTTCCCCCTCTCGGTGCACCCACCCCCTTTTCGAGCGAACGTACCTTTCGGCGCCTTCAGTGCGCCGAAAGGCACTTTCGCTCAGCCGGTTTCGTCCAATTTGACCCACCTCGACCTCGCGAACACCTGTGGCCGGGGACGTGACTGCGCCAATCTGTAGTGCGCACGCAGGTCGTCGATCACACGATCAGGGTCCGTTCGCAGTGCACTGGGCACCGTCGGCAACACGATGATTCCCGCATTCTGCATACGCGTCCGACGTTCCACCGTGCGCTTGTAGTCCGTCGGCGCGGCATGCCATTCCAAGGAGTCGATGTCCCACGCGAAGGCAACCGAATCGATCCATCCGTCCGGAATTGCGATGAAGTCTCCGTCAGCATCCCGGATCTCATGGTTGAACAACATTTCCGGCAGCCCGCTCCGCTGCCAC
The DNA here is from genome assembly GCF_056401335.1 of Rhodococcus sp. P4_F3_2. Classification (NCBI taxonomy): domain Bacteria; kingdom Bacillati; phylum Actinomycetota; class Actinomycetes; order Mycobacteriales; family Nocardiaceae; genus Rhodococcus; species Rhodococcus sp. P4_F3_2. The sequence continues at coordinate 34,146 of NZ_JBFUJN010000002.1, read as the reverse complement.
AGTTTTCGCGCGTGAACCTCCGGAACCGAGTGGACGTTCGCGTTCACTTCGCGCAACACGACCCGAGGTAGCGCGGACCCCCGACTGCTGCCCGCCTCGAGTTCCTTCGCAAGTTCGCGCACCGAGACGTCGCCACGCTGAACGACCTCGGCAATGAGTGCCCGTGTGGGATCGAGGGCCCTGCACCGCCTCGCAGCGTCGAGTAGTGCCCTCGGCAGCGGCGCACAGCGCAGACCGTTGCGAATCTCCGGCTCAGGCAGTCGAACAGTGCGCTCCACCGTGACGAACCCAACCGATTGAACACGACGGTCGATGGGGATGAGCACCTGCACATCCCCGGCGTGCGTCCGATATCCGTACTCCGACATGGCAGATCGCCCCGTCAGCAGAGACTCGTCACCGCTCAACATGAGCGCAGCGATCGATCGTTGACGCGGCGTCGGTTGACCATTTCGGAGCAGGATCACTCCTGGCAATATGCGCTGCCAGGGTCCACCCACTCGACACCGGGTGTGCACGGCGGAGTTGGAGACGCCCAATCGCGCCAACTCGGCCGTTCGGATCACTCCGCTTCGACTGACGCGGTAGATCGCGTCCAGATCATCGCCCCACATTCCACGCCGCATGGTCGCAGCATGACTCGAGTAGCACCGCGGGCCCCGGCGGCGACCTGGGGTTTTGGCGGCCCTGTGGATAACTTTCGGCGAGCGAAAGGCGCGTTGAGCGCCTCAGATGCGCTGAACGTGCCGTTCGCTCGAAAAAAAGGGGGGTCCCGCTCGAAAAAAGGGGGTGCCCCGCTCAACCACCCACCGCGGCCGCGAGCTCTCGCACATGGTCGGCGTCGCGGCAGGTCACCAGCAGCATCGTGACTCCGGCTTCCTCCCAACGCTTCACGTCTGCGCGCACCTCGTCGACGTTGCCGATGATCATGGTCTCGGTGACCATCTCGTCGGGGACGACGGCAGCAGCTTCGTCCTTGCGGCCCGACATGAAGAGGCGACCGATCTCGTCGACCTCCTTCTCGTAGCCCATCCGCTTGTAGACCTGTGCGTGAAAGTTCAACTCGGGGGCGCCCATTCCGCCGACGTAGAGGGCGGTCATCGGCTTGAGAGCGGCGATGGCGGAGGCACGATCGTCGGTCACGATGACCTGGCACGTGGCGGCCACCTCGAAGTCTTCGCGGCTACGACGGGCCCCGGCGCGAGCGAAGCCTTCGTCGAGCCACTTGTTGTACATCGGGGCCAGGCGCGGGGTGTAGTAGATCGCCAGCCACCCGTCGGCGATTTCACCGGCGAGCGCGACGTTCTTCGGCCCTTCGGCGCCGAGCCAGATCGGGATGTCCGCTCGCAGCGGGTGCGTAATGGGCTTGAGCGGCTTGCCAAGTCCCGAACTGCCCGGCCCCGCATACGGCAGAGGGTAGTGGGGGCCGGGGCTGGTGACGGGCGCTTCACGGGCGAGGACCTGGCGCACGATCGAGACGTATTCGCGGGTGCGCGCGAGCGGCTTCTCGAATGGCTGGCCGTACCAACCTTCGACGACCTGCGGTCCGGATACGCCGAGCCCGAGGATCGTTCGCCCACCGTTGAGGTGATCGAGAGTGAGCGCGTGCATGGCACAGCTGGTCGGTGTTCGCGCCGAAATCTGTACGACGGACGTGCCGAGACGGACGTTCTCGGTCCGAGATCCCCACCAGGCGAGCGGGGTGAATGCGTCCGAGCCCCACGACTCCGCCGCGAAGACCGCGTCGAATCCCGCGCCTTCCGCGGCCTCGATCAGTTCCGGGGCGTTTGCCGGCGGCTGTGCGCCCCAGTATCCGAGTTGCAACCCAAGCTTCATCGCAGGCCTCCACATTGCCGGTGATCAGAAGTGACTCTTGCCACAATCTCTAGAACCTGTTCTACTCGATCTTGTGACCATCGGAAAGAGCGGGGTGGCCGACAAGCCCCTGAGCGCACCATTGAATCTCCATTTCGACTACACCAGATCGACGGGACCGACCATCGGCGCGTTCGTGACTGCCCTGCGTGATCGCAAGGTGATCGGCGCACGCGGGTCGAACGGTCGTGTCTTCGTGCCGCCACCGGAATTCGATCCGGATACGGCCGAACCACTGACCGACTTCGTCGGAGTCTCCGACGGCGGAACGGTCGTGAGTTGGACGTGGATGCCCGAACCCATCGAGGGTCAACCCCTGACGAAGCCTTTCGCGTGGGCCCTGATCAAGCTCGACGGCGCGGACACGTCCATGCTCCACGCGGTCGACGTCGACTCCCCCGACGACATCAGCACCGGCCTGCGGGTTCGTGCTCGCTGGGCGTCGGAGCGGATCGGGCAGATCAAGGACATCGAGTGCTTCGAACCAGGTGAGAGCGAAAATGGAATCGCGACAGTCGATTCCACCGCCAATCCTGTCACCATGATCACGACGCCTGTCGACCTGCACTTCATGCATTCCGCCTCGGCCGAGGAGAGTTTCTACCTCCGTGGTCTCGCAGAAGGCAAGCTGATCGGTGGTCGCAGCGGACCCGAAGACAAGATCTACATCCCACCGCGCGGCGCGAATCCCACCAACGGGAAGCCGACGAGCGAGCAGATCGAACTGCCCGACAAGGGAATTGTCACCACCTTCTGCATCGTCAACGTCCCGTTCCTCGGGCAGCGAATCAAACCTCCCTACGTGGCCGCCTACGTGCTTCTCGACGGAGCCGACATTCCGTTCCTGCACTTGATCCTCGAATGTGATGCCGCGGACGTACGCATGGGCATGCGCGTCGAAGCCAAGTGGAAGCCTCGCGAAGAGTGGGGTTACACCCTCGAGAACATCGAATACTTCCGGCCGACAGGTGAACCCGACGCCGAGTACTCCACCTTCCAACACCACCTGTGAGGCTCCTGAAATGACTTCTGCAGACATCGCAGTCGTGGGCTTTGCTCAGGCACCCCACGTCCGCGAAACCAACGGCACCACCAACGGCGTCGAGATGCTCGTCCCGTGCTTCCAGCAGCTCTACAGCGATCTGGGAATCACCAAGTCCGACATCGGCTTCTGGTGCTCCGGATCTTCCGATTACCTGGCCGGACGAGCGTTCTCCTTCATCTCGGCCATCGACTCCATCGGAGCGGTCCCGCCGATCAACGAATCTCACGTCGAGATGGATGCTGCGTGGGCCTTCTACGAAGCGTGGATCAAGATCTTGACCGGCGAGGTCGAGACCGCGCTGGTGTACGGCTTCGGCAAATCCTCCGCCGGGCACCTGCGCAAGATCCTGTCCATGCAGCTCGATCCGTACCTCGTCACTCCGCTGTGGCCGGACTCCGTCTCGATCGCCGGACTTCAAGCCCGACTCGGACTCGACGCGGGTAAGTGGACGCAAGAGGACATGGCGGAGGTTGCCGCTCGCAGCCGTCGTCACGCGCTGAGTAATCCGAAGGCTCAGCTCGCGGGCGAGGTCGACATCGAGGCACTACTCGCCAGCCCGTTCCTCGCAGATCCGTTGCGCGCACACGATTGTGCACCCATCACCGATGGTGCGGCAGCAATCGTCCTGGCCTCGGGTAATCGCGCCCGCGATCTCTGCGATCGGCCGGCGTGGATCACCGGACTCGAGCATCGCATCGACTCCCCCAACCTGGGTGCACGTGACCTGACCACGTCGCCGTCCACTACGTCGGCAGCCAAGGCGGCAACGGGCGGCGAGGTCGGCAACATCGACGTCGCCGAACTGCACGCACCGTTCACTCACCAGGAATTGATCTTGAAGGAAGCGATCGGCCTGACCGACGCCACCACGATCAATCCGTCCGGCGGTCCGCTCAGCGGCAACCCACTGTTCGCCGGTGGTCTGGAACGAATCGGCCACGCCGCCAAGGCAATCTTCGACGGCCAGGCGAATCGCGCTCTGGCCCATGCAACAAGCGGCCCTGTGCTGCAGCAGAACCTGGTAGCAGTCTTGGAGGGACGGAACTGATGGCCGGAACGCCTCAACTCGCGGCCGTGCTCGGCACCGGCCAAACTCACTACGTCGCAAAGCGTCATGATGTCTCGATGGCGGGCTTGGTTCGTGAAGCCATCGACGCCGCGATGCTCGACGCCAACGTCGGCTGGGACGACATCGACGCCGTCGTCATCGGAAAGGCCCCCGACCTGTTCGAGGGTTCGATGATGCCCGAACTCGCCATGTCGGATGCTCTTGGCGCCAACGGAAAGCCGTTGCTGCGTGTTCACACTGCCGGCTCGGTGGGTGGGTCGACGGCTATCGTCGCCTCCAGCCTGGTCAAATCCGGTGTCCACAAGCGGGTTCTGACGGTTTCCTGGGAGAAGCAGTCCGAGTCGAACGCCATGTGGGCGCTGTCCACACCGGTACCGTTCAACATGCCTGTCGGCGCCGGCGCCGGTGGATACTTCGCCCCGCACGTCCGTTCGTACATTCGTCGATCGGGCGCACCGGAGCACATCGGCTACCTCGTCGCGGTGAAGGATCGGCTCAACGGCAGCCTCAATCCGTATGCGCACCTGCGGCAGCCGGACATCACCTTCGAATCGGTGCAGGCATCTCAGATGCTCTGGGATCCGATCCGCTACGACGAGACCTGCCCGTCCTCGGACGGCGCGTGCGCTCTGGTGATCGGCAACGAGGAAGCGGCCGCACAGGTCGAGGCCGAGGGTCGTTCGGTCGCGTGGATCCACGCAACCGCCATGCGCACCGAGCCGACCTTCTATGCCGGACGCGATCAGGTCAATCCGCAGGCCGGCCGTGACGCCGCGGCCGCGCTGTGGAAGTCCGCGGGAATCACCGATCCGCTCAACGAAATCGACTGCGCCGAAATCTATGTCCCGTTCTCGTGGTTCGAGCCGATGTGGCTCGAGAACCTCGGTTTCGCGGAGGAAGGCCAGGGCTGGAAGCTGACCGAGGCCGGCGAAACCGCGATCGGCGGCAAGCTCCCGGTCAATGCCTCGGGCGGTGTTCTCTCTTCCAACCCGATCGGCGCCTCGGGCATGATCCGTTTTGCCGAGTCGGCGATGCAGGTCATGCACCGCGCCGGCGATCACCAGGTGGCCGACGCGCGCAAGGCTCTCGGCCATGCCTACGGCGGTGGCTCGCAGTACTTCTCGATGTGGGTCGTCGGCTCCGAACGTCCCACCACGTAACAGCAGCACACACGCCGATCAGGAAGAGACCGAAGATGAAGTACACCGTCGGGGTTGCCATGAACCCCTTGGACCAGTTAGCCGGTATCGCCAAAACGGCCGAGGAATGCGGCTTTTCGTCGATCGCTCTCCCCGATTCACTGTTCTTCATGGAAACGCAGGCGGCGGATTACCCGTACACCCCGGACGGGTCTCGGATGTGGAATGCCGAGACCCCCTGGGTCGATCCGCTGATCGCCGCAGCTGCAATGGGCGCGGTGACCGAGAAGATCGAGTTCTACACCCAGGTGCTCAAGCTGGGTAGCCGCAATCCGGTCCTGCTCGCGCGGCAGGTCGGATCGGTAGCGGCATTGACGAACAACCGTTTCGGCTTCGGTGTCGGAATCGGTTGGGCTCCTGAAGAGTTCGAGTGGTGCGGCGCTCCGTACAAGCGTCGCGGCGCCCGAGTGGACGAGATGATCGACGTTCTCAAACTAATTCTCGGCGGCGGGATGGTCGAGTATCACGGCGAGTTCTTCGATTTCGATCGCCTGCAGATGAGTCCGGCTCCCACCAAGCCGGTTCCGTTCTACGTCGGCGGCCACACCGAGGTGGCGCTCAAGCGTGCTGCGCGAGTCGGCGACGGTTGGACCTCGGCGATGATCAAGTTCGACGACCTGGTGGGTGTGATCGCACGACTACGCGAACTGCGCGCCGAGTACGGCCGCGAGAACGAGCCGTTCGAAATCCAGACGGTGTGCATCGACCGTTTCGGCAAGGACGGTTACGCAGAACTCGAAGATGCCGGCGTCACGGACATCATCACCGTACCTTGGGTTTTCGACGGAATCGGCTTCGATGCCCCGCTGGAGGCAAAGCAGGATTCGATGCGTAAGTTCGCCGAGCAGTACATCAACTGAGGAGTCGCGATGACTGACGAACACCCCGCCCGCGTCGCGGGTAACGCTTCGCGCGCCGCAGCGAGTGGCAAGAACAAGGAAGCCTGGCTGGACCTCTTCGCCGAGGACGGTTGGGTGGAGGATCCGGTCGGGCCGTCGGGATTCGATCCCGAAGGCAAAGGCCATCACGGACGCGAAGCGATCTCCAAGTTCTACGACATGACGATCGCGACCGCGGACAAGCTCGAGTTTCTGATCGACGATTCACTGGTGTGCGGCAACGAGAACGTCAACATCGGCAAGATCCGGACCACCATCGGCGGCTCGATCATCGACGCCGAGGGCGTGTTCGTCTATCGCGTGAACGACGCAGGCAAGATCGCGTCACTTCGAGCATTCTGGGAAGTGGACCGTGCGATGAAGACGGCACGCCCCGGTCATCGACCGGGGCCGCTCTCGTCGTATTCGAATCAGCCTGTCGTACTTGCACCGAGAACCCTGAAATGGTTTCCTGGTTGCCAACGTCGCGTGTCGATGACGGACTGCGTCAGGCATGGAGGCGTCGTACTGCAAGGGGTCACTCATGACCATTTCGTTCAACCACACCATCATCGCCGCAAAAGACCGACAAGAGTCTGCGTGGTTCTTCACTCACATGTTCGGTCTGCCAGGCCCGGTCGAGGCCGGCTACTTTCTCGGCGTCGAACTCGAGCACGGGGTGACACTGGACTTTGCACAGGTGGAAGAGGGCGCCGAGGTTGCGTCTCAGCACTACGCTTTCCTCGTCTCCGAAGATGACTTCGACGGCATCTACCAGCGGATACAGGCGTTGAAACTTGATCACTGGGCCGATCCGCGCCAGTCGAGTACCGGCTTCAACACCAACGACGGTGGGCGTGGGGTCTACTTCCTCGACCCGTCGGGACATTTCCTGGAAGCGATCACCAAGCCATACGGCGGCTGAATTAGAGATTGAACTACAAACGGCGGCGCCTACGGGAGATGAGGGATCCCGCAGACGCCGCCGCAGTTCCAGGTTGCCAACTAGTGGCCCCCCGGAACGTCTACTGTAGTTCTGCGTGTTCGAGAGTGCAGAGGCAACTCCCGAAAACCTACACAGAACCTACTCGCCGGTTACCAGGTCAGTATATGTCCGGATCAGTGTTTGACCGGGCAGCCCGATGTCTTGTAATCAACCTGAAACTCTTTGATGCCGTTGAGCCAGCCCGAGCGCAGGCGACGGGGATCGCCGAGCCTGGTGATATCGGGTAGGTGATCGGCGATCGCATTGAAGATCAGATCGATTTCGAGACGAGCCAAGTTGGCGCCGATGCAGAAGTGCGCACCCGTGCCGCCGAATCCGAGGTGCGGATTGGGGTCACGCATGATGTCGAACTTCGTGGGGTTCTCGAAGACGTCTTCGTCGAAGTTGGCCGACGCGTACATCATCACGACGCGATCGCCCTTCTTGATCTTCTGTCCCCCGAGTTCGGTGTCTTCGAGCGCGGTGCGCTGGAAAGAGGTCACCGGGGTGGCCCAACGAACGATCTCGTCGGCCGCAGTCTTTGGGCGTTCCTTCTTGTACAGCTCCCACTGGTCGGGATTGTCGAGGAAGGCAACCATGCCGTGTGTGATGGCATTGCGAGTGGTCTCGTTACCCGCGACCGCAAGCAGAATCACGAAGAAGCCGAATTCCTCTGGGGAGAGCTCATTTCCGTCGATGTCAGCTTCGATGAGCTTGGTGACGATGTCATCGGCGGGACACTTCTTGCGCTGATCCGCCATCTGGTACGCGTATCCCAGAATCTCCATCGACGCTGCCTGCGGATCGATGTCGAACTCAGGATCGTCGTAGGACGTCATCTGGTTGGACCAGTCGAAGAGCTTCATTCGATCTTCCTGCGGCACACCGAGAAGCTCGGCGATTGCCTGCAGCGGAAGTTCGGACGCGACCTGAACCACGAAGTCTCCGGCACCACCGGCAGCCGCAGTCTTGACGATCTTTTCGGCGCGCTCGGTCAGTTCTTCGCGCAGGCTGTTGATGGCTCGCGGGGTGAATCCACGCGAAACCAGCTTGCGAAGCTTGGTGTGCTCCGGAGCGTCCTTGTTGATGAGGATGAATCGCTGCATCTCGACGTTCTCGCGCGGGATGTCGTCGGCGAAGCGAGGAATCGCAGTGTTCTCGTGGGTCGAGAAGATGTCGCTTCGCTGCGAGACCTCCTTGACCTCTTCATGACGGGTGACCACCCAGAAGCCCTCGTCCTGGAATCCACCGATTTCCGGGGGCTGCGGATTCCACCACACGGGGGCCGTCTTCCGGAGTTCGGCGAACTCCTCGAACGGCATGCGTTCCGCGTAGATGTCGGGGTCCGTGAAGTCGATTCCCTCGGGGAATGCGGGCTGTGCCACTGATGTCTCCTGCCCTAAGCCTTTTCATCACAGGGGTGATGGGGATCCGTGATGTGTAACACGTTCTACTCTCATTGAAACACAAGCCTGCTTACTAGGAAAGGAAACGTCGACAGGTCTTGCTTCCCGCAGAGAACCTGTTCTACTTTTTCATTACAAGGAAAGGAGCCCGCTGTGGGCACACCAGTAATCGTCGAGGCTGTCCGTACACCGATCGGCAAGCGCGGAGGTTGGCTCGCCGGTCTGCACGCCGCCGAGATCCTCGGAGCGGCACAAAAGGGCGTTCTCGACCGGTCGGGAATCGACCCGTTGCTGATCGAGCAGGTGATCGGCGGCTGCGTCACCCAGGCCGGCGCTCAGTCCAACAACATCACGCGCACGGCTTGGCTGCACGCCGGACTTCCGTGGCAGACCGGCGCAACCACCGTGGACTGCCAGTGTGGTTCGGCCCAGCAGGCGAACCATCTGATTGCCGGACTGATTGCCACCGGCGCCATCGACGCCGGCATCGCCTGCGGCATCGAAGCCATGAGCCAGGTTCCCCTCGGCGCAAACGTCGGCGATCAGGCCGGACCGCGTCGGCCGGCGACGTGGGACATCGACATGCCCAACCAGTTCGAAGCTGCGGAACGCATCGCGCGTCGACGCGGACTGACCCGTGACGACATCGAAGCCCTCGGCGTCCGCTCGCAGGCGCTGGCCAAGCAGGCCTGGGAGGAAGGGCGTTTCGACCGCGAGGTTCTCGAACTTTCGGCGCCCCAGGTCGACAAGGAAGGAAACCTCACGGGCGAGACGAAGCTCGTCAATCGCGATCAGGGCCTGCGCGATACGACGGCCGAGTCCCTAGCCCGACTGAAGCCCGTCCTCGAAGGCGGGATTCACACGGCCGGAACGTCTTCCCAGATATCCGACGGCGCGGCCGCAGTCCTGCTCATGGACGAGGACAAGGCTCGCGCACTCGGGTTGAAGCCGCGAGCCCGCATCATCGCCCAGGCACTGGTCGGCTCGGAACCGGAATTCCACCTCGACGGACCGGTGCAGGCAACCAGCCGTGTCCTGGAGAAGAGCGGAATGAAGATCGGCGACCTCGATCTGTTCGAGATCAACGAAGCATTCGCATCCGTCGCACTGTCCTGGGCTCAGGTTCACGAACCTGACTTCGACAACGTCAATGTCAACGGCGGCGCGCTCGCTCTCGGCCATCCGGTCGGCAGTACGGGCTCTCGACTGATCACCACCGCACTGCACGAATTGGAGCGTCGCAACGGCTCGACGGCTCTGATCACGATGTGCGCCGGCGGCGCGCTGGCCACCGGAACCATCATCGAGCGTATCTGAGATGACTACTCCCCCAGCTAAACCCAAGGGACTCGACGCTCCGGCGACGGTCAAGATCATCAAGTGGATGTCGAAGGCAAACGTCGCCATGTATCGCGCCACCGACGGGCGGCTGGGTAGCAAGTGGCGGGTCGGCAGCGCGTTCCCACGCGGGCTGCCGATCTGCCTGCTCACCACCACCGGTCGCAAATCCGGCGAGGAGCGGATCAGTCCGTTGCTGTTCCTCGAGGACGGCGAGAACGTGATTCTGGTGGCGTCGCAAGGTGGTCTTCCGAAGAACCCGATGTGGTACCTCAACATCAAGGCGGATCCGGTGGTGACGGTGCAGATCAAGTCTCGGATCCGATCGATGAAAGCCCGCGTCTCCACCGAGGACGAGCGTGCTCGGCTGTGGCCGATGTTGACGGCGATGTATCCGGATTTCGACAACTATCAGGCCTGGACCGACCGGGTCATTCCCGTCATCGTGTGCGAGCCGATGAAGAAATAAACGGACTGTTTACAACAAAACGTTTACATTGACCCGGGTTCGTGCCAGCCTGGGTTCATGACCGATGACCAGTTCAGACCGATCGATTCCGGCCGCGAACGCGCACATCGCGAGTACGCCGGACTCTTTCGGATCAGCGAGCGCCACGGCGCGACCCAAAGCCAGCGCGCGCGGCAATCTCATCCGGAGATGCTCGAGCCCTACGGCGCGGTGCGCGTCGTGGCTCGTCTTGCCGGCGGCACCGACACACCGCAGGCGAACGAACCCGAGGTCGACGACGCCGATGTCATGGCTGCGTTGACTCTGATTCCCAAGGCCCGAGCCGAAATGGAACAGCTGGAAGCACTGTTCCTCGGAATTGCCCGCGAACGGGGCATGACCTGGCAAGATATTGCCTTCGGACTCGGGCTCGGCAGCACTCAAGCTGCCCGCCAGCGCTACGAACGGCTCGTTCGCCGCACCGGAGGCTGAACACGTGCCATAACGAGCGAGTTGGAGCACTATTGACTCGTACGGTCCGCACGGCGTTTCGACAGAGCCTCGAACACAGCAAGGAGTCGCATATATGACGACGCATATTCAAGATCAAATCCTGGACCGACGCGAGATCACCTCAGCCCTCGTGCGTGCGCTGGAGCGTCGCCACGAGGTGCTGGACGCAGTGGTCGACAGCAAGGACCACCAGGAGGCACTGACCACCGTCGCGGAACTCCTCGGCACGTCGGAAGCAAATGCCGAAGCAGTTCTGAGCCTCAAGTTCAGTGCACTCACCAAGGCTGCGCGCGATCGCATCCAGGGCGAGCTGGAGAATCTCGACGCCACTCTCGAATGGACGACGCTCGATCGTCCCGCGAGCAGCGGGCAGAACTTCACCCTGCGTCCGTTCAGCGACAGCGCAGAAGACAAGTCGCTGTTCACGATTCGTTCGGGCGAGCAGCTCGGCGAAGACGGCAAGCCGTGGAGCGAGGATCGGATCGAAGCTGAGCGCGTCGGTGGCCTCGGCCGGATCGACGACGAGACCGCTGCCTGGTTCGTCGCCGAGGACGTGTCCGGTGACGGCGCGAAGAGCGTCGGCCTGGTATTCGGCGAACTCGACGGCCAAGAGGTCAACGTGGCGATCTGGATCGCGCCGGAATCTCGCAAGAAGGGCTACGGCACAGCCTGCGTGAAGCATTCTCGGCGCGAGCTCGCCGCAGAGTTCCCCGGCACCGTGTTGGTGGTTCGGGCGCCTGCGTAGGCGGCACACCACCTGTGAGTGGTTAAGGAGTCCCTGCACTCCTTAATCACTCACAGGGCCGGAGGCCCTACGCTCCGTACACCGGCGTCGGAATCTCCGCCTTCTCCAACAGCGTTGCCACGACGGGCCCGATCTCCTTCGGGTCCCAACGGTCACCCTTGTCCTCGCTCGGGCCGTGACGCCAGCCCTCCGCGACGGTGATCTTTCCGCCCTCGACCTCGAACACCCGCCCCGTGACGTCCTTGGACTCGGCGCTACCGAGCCAGACGACCAGCGGCGAGATGTTCTCGGGCGCCATGGCATCGAAGCCCTCCTCGGGAGCTGCCATCGACTCGGCCATCGCCCCACCCGCGCCGACGGTCATGCGCGTGCGCGCAGCAGGCGCGATCGCGTTGACACTGACGCCGTAATTCTTGAGCTCGGCTGCGGCCTGAATGGTCATCTCGGCGATACCGGCCTTCGCCGCAGCGTAGTTACCCTGACCGATCGAACCTTGCAGTCCTGCACCCGAACTGGTGTTGATGATGCGTGCGTCGACGGTCTTGCCCGCCTTGGCCTCAGCGCGCCAGTAGGCAGCAGCGTGACGCAGCGGCGCGAAGTGCCCCTTGAGGTGCACGCGAATCACCGCGTCCCATTCGCCTTCGCTCATGCCGACCAGCATGCGGTCCCGCAGGAAGCCCGCGTTGTTCACGAGTACGTCCAGGCCACCGAAGGTGTCGATCGCGGTCTTGATCAGATTCTCGGCACCCGCCCAGTCAGCGACGTCGTCTCCGTTGACCACTGCTTGGCCACCGGCGGCGATGATCTCCGCGACAACCTGCTCGGCCGGACTCTCACCGGTCTCGGAACCGTCGGCACCCGCACCGATGTCGTTGACGACGACCTTGGCGCCCTCGGCAGCAAACGCCAATGCATGCGCACGTCCGATCCCGCGACCAGCCCCGGTGATGATGACTACGCGTCCGTCGACCAATCCACTCATATTTGTCTCCTAATGCACTCTGCTCGGGCTTGTCGGCTCCGCTTGTGTGCTAACTTACCAAGCAATCGCTTGGTTTGGTACACAGACGTAAGGAATCCCGATATGGGCATCAGCACCTCCTCCGACGGAACCGGCATCACCACGGTCACCATCGACTACGCGCCGGTCAATGCAATCCCGTCCAAGGGATGGTTCGAGCTTGCCGACGCCATCCTCGACGCGGGCAAGGATCTCAACACTCACGTGGTGATCCTGCGAGCCGAGGGACGCGGATTCAACGCCGGCGTCGACATCAAGGAGATGCAGGCGACCGAGGGATTCGACGCACTGGTCGCCGCCAACCGCGGTTGCGCCGCGGCCTTCGCAGCCGTCTACGACTGCGCTGTACCCGTCGTCGTGGCCGTCAACGGATTCTGTGTCGGCGGTGGCATCGGACTGGTCGGCAACGCGGACGTGATCGTCGCTTCCGACGACGCGATCTTCTCCCTCCCCGAGGTCGACCGCGGTGCACTCGGCGCTGCCACGCACCTCTCACGGCTGGTGCCGCAACACATGATGCGCACGCTGTACTACACCGCACAGAGCGTCGACGCCCACACACTCAAACAGTTCGGCAGCGTCTACGACGTGGTCCCGCGCGAGAAGCTCGACGAGTGCGCTCGCGAGATCGCCGCAAAGATCGCCGCGAAGGACACCCGCATCATCCGGTGCGCCAAGGAAGCCATCAACGGCATCGACCCGGTCGACGTCAAGGGCAGCTACCGACTCGAGCAGGGCTACACCTTCGAACTCAACCTCCTCGGTGTGTCCGACGAACACCGCGACGAATTCGTCGCCACCGGCAAGCCGCGCGAGAACGCAACCCAGAAGGAAGGCTGAGACAAACATGGCTAGCAAGCGTGACAAGACGAAGTCGCTCGACGAGGTAGTCGGCGAGCTCCGCAGCGGAATGACGATCGGCTTGGGCGGCTGGGGATCTCGCCGCAAGCCGATGGCCTTCGTGCGTGCGATTCTGCGTTCGGACATCAAGGACCTGACCGTGGTCACTTACGGCGGACCGGATCTCGGGCTGCTGTGCTCGGCCGGCAAGGTCAAGAAGGCGTACTACGGTTTCGTGTCCCTGGACTCCGCACCGTTCTACGATCCGTGGTTTGCCAAGGCGCGCACCGCCGGTGAGATCGAAGTCCGCGAGATGGACGAGGGAATGGTCAAGTGCGGCCTCGAAGCCGCTGCCGCTCGCCTCCCCTTCCTCCCGATCCGCGCAGGCCTCGGTTCGGACGTCCGCAACTTCTGGGGCGACGAACTCAAGACCGTCACCTCCCCGTACCCCGAGGCCGACGGCCGCTCCGAGACCTTGATCGCGATGCCTGCACTCAACCTCGATGCGTCGKTCGTTCATCTCAATCTCGGTGACAAGCACGGCAATGCCGCGTACAACGGTGTCGACCCGTACTTCGACGACCTGTACTGCATGGCCGCCGAAAAGCGTTACGTCTCCGTCGAACGCATTGTCGAGACCGAGGAACTGGTCAAATCCGTTCCACTGCAGAATCTTCTGCTCAACCGCATGATGGTCGACGCCGTCGTCGAGGCCCCGAACGGTGCCCACTTCACGTTGGCCGGCGAAAGCTACGGCCGCGACGAGAAGTTCCAGCGTCACTACGCCGAGGCCGCCAAGACCCCCGAGTCGTGGCAGACGTTCGTCGACACCTTCCTCTCCGGCAGCGAAGAGGACTACCAAGCCGCAGTAAAGAAGTTTGCCGATTCATCAAAGGCAGGGGAGCAGGCAAAATGAGCGAATCCACCGTCACCCGCGCAGAGTACGTTGTTCTCGCGTGCGCTGAAATCTTCTCCGGTGCAGGCGAAATCATGGCCAGCCCGATGTCGACGTCGTCCACCATCGGCGCTCGCCTGGCTCGGCTCACCACCGAACCCGACCTGCTGATCACCGATGGTGAAGCCCTCATTCTCGAGGACACCCCGGCAGTCGGAACGAAGGGCCCCATCGAAGGATGGATGCCTTTCCGCAAGGTGTTCGACGTCGTCTCTTCGGGCCGTCGCCACGTAGTCATGGGCGCCAATCAGCTCGATCGCCACGGCAACCAGAACCTCTCCGCCTTCGGCCCGCTTCAGCAGCCGACGCGTCAGATGTTCGGTGTGCGCGGCGCCCCGGGCAACACCATCAACCACGCGACGAGCTACTTCGTCCCCAAGCACTCCAAGCGAGTGTTCGTCGACAAGGTCGACGTGGTGTGCGGTGTCGGCTACGACCAGATCGATCCCGAGAACCCGGCATACAAGTACCTGAACATCCCCCGCGTTGTCACCAACCTCGGTGTCTTCGACTTTGGTGGACCGGGAAACACCTTCCGCGCGTTGAGCCTCCATCCCGGCGTCACCGCCGAAGAGGTAGCCGAGAACACCTCGTTCGAGGTAGCCGGACTCGCCGAGGCCGGTATCACCCGTGACCCCACCGCCGAAGAACTCCACCTCATTCGCGAGACCCTCGATCCGCGCAACCTCCGGGACCGTGAGGTCTCGGCATGACCCCCACTCTGAAGACAGCACTGACCGAACTGGTCGGTGTCGAGTACCCGATCGTGCAGACAGGCATGGGCTGGGTTTCCGGGCCCGCGCTGACGTCGGCGACGGCCAACGCGGGCGGTCTCGGCATCCTGGCTTCGGCCACGATGACCTACGACGAGCTCGAGCACGCGATCAAGAAGACGAAGCAGCTCACGGACAAGCCGTTCGGCGTCAACATGCGTGCCGACGCCACCGACGCGCCGCAGCGCGCGGACCTGCTGATCCGTGAGGGCGTCAAGGTCGCGTCGTTTGCCTTGGCTCCCAAGAAGGAACTGATCGCCAAGCTCAAGGACCACGGCATCGTCGTCGTACCGTCGATCGGTGCCGCGAAGCATGCGGTCAAGGTTGCATCTTGGGGCGCGGACGCCGTCATCGTCCAGGGCGGCGAAGGTGGTGGTCACACCGGCGGTGTGGCAACGACATTGCTTCTTCCCTCGGTTCTCGACGCGGTCGATATTCCGGTCATCGCCGGTGGCGGATTCTTCGACGGCCGCGGGCTGGCCGCAGCGTTGGCGTACGGCGCTGCCGGTGTCGCCATGGGGACGCGTTTCTTGCTCACCAGTGACTCTTCGGTGCCGGACTCCGTCAAGCAGGAATACCTCAAGCGAGGACTGACGGATACGACGGTCTCACGCAAGGTCGACGGCATGCCTCATCGTGTGCTCAACACCGACCTGGTCAACAGCCTCGAAGGTTCCAGCTATGCAACCGGTTTGATCGCTGCTGCCAAGAACGCCACCAAGTTCAAGGCAATGACAGGTATGAAGTGGTCGACGCTCGCCAAGGACGGCCTCGCAATGAAGCGCTCGGGTGACCGCACGCTGATGCAAATCATCATGGCGGCGAATACCCCGATGTTGCTCAAGGCCGGTCTGGTCGAGGGCAATACGGAAGCCGGCGTGCTTGCCTCGGGTCAGGTTGTCGGAATGATCAACGATCTGCCCAGCTGCAAGGAACTGATCGAGAACATCATGGAGGACGCGGCCAAGCGTATCGACGCGCTTGCGGCTCTTCGCTGACGCAGATTCATCCGAGTGCGTCTCCCCCACTGCGCTTTACGCGGAGTCGGAGGAGGCGCACTCTGCGCATTGCCGAGCTAACCGGTCTGCTGGTGACGACCACCCGGCACCTCGAAATACTGGGAGATTGCCACCGCGGCCATCTGTACCGGTGCAACGTGTCGATCGTCGATCTTGCCTCGAACGAGTGGGCCGCTGATCGACAGACCGACTTCCGCTTCGCCCAGCGCACCCACCCTCACACCGATGCAGCCGAGACCCGAAGTACACGTACCGAATACGACGCCGTACCGATGGTTGGCTATTGCGGAATGTTGCGCGACCGTCGAACGGCGGCCCGCTGCCAAGAGTGCCTTGCCGATTGCCGAGGATCGCGCCGGGATGCGAGAGCCGACGCCTGTCTGGAGGTCAGGTATCGCCTGGCTGCCGATCTTCTGAAGGTATCGCACGTTGCTTCCCTCGAGGACCCCGAGATGTACGGCCTGATTGGTGACGAGGTGCAGGTTGTACAACAACGGCACCACCACCCTCTCGAACTTGTTTCGATACAACGAGATTGCCCCAAGATCGCCGAGTTTGTCGCCGATTTCGTACTCGAGGCCTTCTCTGCGAAGCCAATCCATCCTCACTAGCTTCAGAAGCATCCTGTGCACGGACGATCGCGGAATCCCGGTTCGACGGGCCACCTCGCCCAGCGTCAACCGCGGCGTGTCACGAAAGCAATCCACTACCATCGCCAACCTGTCGAGGGTTGACATAGGGATGGGCTCTTCTGTGATCGGTCCGACCGACATGGCGTCTCCGTTTCGGTGATCCGCCCGTCGAGAGGACAGCGCTGGGCGTGCTCTGCTGACTGCAAATCTGGGCCTTCACCGGACGAACCGCCAGGGCGTTTCCCACCGTGCGGGAGACAAACCTGCCTGGCCACTCCACCTGCAGCTATACCGATCACCGGTTACCCCCGTTGAACCTGGACCAACTCCTCACCACAGTGGCCAACACAGATCACTGAACAAAGGACGACGAGTTGACTACAGACGTGACGACCACAACGGACCTCGGCGAAGTCGACGACATCCGCATGATCGACGAGGGCGCTGCTCCCGAACGTTTCGCCCGCGGATGGCACTGCCTCGGACTTGCAACGGATTTCCACGACGGGAACCCACATCCGATCGAGGCCTTCGGCACCAAGCTTGTCGTATTTGCCGACAGCCAGGGCGAATTGAAGGTCCTCGATGCCTACTGCCGTCACATGGGCGGCGACCTCAGTCAGGGCACGGTCAAGGGCGATTCAGTCGCCTGCCCCTTCCACGACTGGCGTTGGGGCGGCAACGGCAAATGCACCGCGATCCCCTATGCACGCCGCGTTCCACCGCTTGCCAAAACTCGCGCCTGGACCACCCTCGAACAAGACGGACTGCTCTTCGTCTGGCATGACCCCGAAGGCAATCCGCCTCCGGCCGAAGTCGCCATACCGGTAATCAAAACTCCGGACCACGAATGGACCGATTGGGTATGGAAGTCAATCGTCATCGACACCAACTGTCGAGAAATCGTCGACAACGTCGTGGACATGGCGCACTTCTTCTACGTGCACTTTTCGTTTCCCACTTACTTCAAGAACGTCTTCGAGGGGCATGTCGCCATCCAGGAGCAGAGCGGTATCAACCGCGACGACATCGTGACCTGGACGGATCCCGACGTGCCGAAGTTGGTCTCGAACTTCTCGGTGGCCGCCTATCACGGACCGTCGTTCATGATCGATGATCTGGTGTACCAGTACGAAACGTTCAAGGTGGATTCGGTTTTGATCAACTGCCACTATCCGGTCAGCCCGAACAAGTTTGTCCTGATGTACGGCATCACCGTCAAGAAGACCGAGGAACTTCCCGCCGGGATAGCGGACCAAACCGTTGACGCGATGATCGGTTACATCGGCGTCGGATTCGAGCAGGACATCGAGATCTGGAAGAACAAGACCCGCATCGACAACCCACTACTCTGCACCGAGGACGGTCCGGTCTACCAACTGAGGCGGTGGTACGAACAGTTCTACGTCGACGTCGCCGACGTCACGCCCGAGATGATCGATCGCTTCGAATTCGAGATGGACACAAGCAAACCCATCGAGGTGTGGAAACAGGAGGTTGCAGACAACCTCGCACGCCGTGCAGGAGCAGCGCAGTGACCATGGAACCAGTGGACTGCGAGCGGTGTGGAACATATGTCCTCGTCGAGAAGAACAGCTGGCAACATACCTCGACTCAATGGCGATCGGATCCGCACAACGTGTGTTCGGAGTATCGCGAAGACAAGGCGTCGCCGAAAATTCGCACCGGAACTTGTTCGGCATTAAGAGATTCCATCAACCGAGCTGCAGTCGACGGGAGACTCACCGTTCCAGATTGACCTAGCGCGCGCCCACCGCATCCACCTCGTCGCCGGCCATCACAGCGGCCAGCTCTGATGCCAATGTTCCATTGTTCTCCACGACTACGGTGTCGCAGCCTTGCCACATTGCGGTTCTACGAAGGAGCTCAGCCAGACGCGGTGCAGTGTCGGCATCGGCGGTGGGCTCGGCCCAAGCAGCGCGCACGAGTAGCCGACGGTTCTGTCGGTCGTTCTTGAGATCGACTCGCGCGCAGATATTGTCGTCGATCAACACGGGGAGCACATAGTAGCCGTGAACCCGCTTGTGTGCGGGAGTATAGATCTCGATCCGGTAGTGAAAGTCGAAGAGCCGCAACGCTCGATCGCGCGCCCACACTACCGGATCGAAGGGCGACAACAGAGCCTCGGTTCGGATCGACCTTGGACGCTTTGCCTGTGGATCACTCCATACCTCGCGAGGCTTGCCACGACGCTCCCAGCCCTCGACGGAAACACTGCGTACATTGCCGGCGTCTTCGAGCTCACGCAAGGCAATTCGTGCCTCAGCGCTCGGCAGCCGAAAGTAGTCGGCGATATCGTCGAGCGTACCGAGTCCGTGGGCCTTCACACCGCGCAGCACCAGCTCACGGATCGCGTCCGATCGATCGATCCTCGCATCGAGGATCTCGGGCGCGAGCATGTGTTCGGCAAGGCCGTATCGACGTTCGARTCCTGCGCGACCCGCCGATACCACTTCGCCCCACCGGAACAGAGTCTCCAGCCCGACTTTCACGTCCGACCACCCCCACCACGGGCCGCGGCGTGTATTCGCTTCATGCTCGACTTCGCTCGCCGCCATCGGACCGTTTTCACACAGTTCGTTGCGCAACCAGTCGAGGAAGTGGCGCCGATCAGACGCCCATCCGTTCTTGTCGCTCAAAGCTTTGTCACGAAACTGGTCCATGCGCCAACGAAAGAGCGGCCACATGTCCACCGGCAGGAACGTCGCTTCGTGTCCCCAGTATTCGAGGTACCCCGACTCCGGGGAGAAGGTCAGCTGATCAAGCCTGGACTTGTCGTAGGCGCCCAGTCGCGCATAAACGGGCAGGTAGTGGCTGCGTTCGAAAACGTTGACCGAGTCGATCTGCAAGACCTGCAGCCGGTCCATCACGCTGACCAGATTGCGCCGCGTCACCGTTGCCGGGTGTGATTTGCCGAACCCTTGAGCGGCGAGCGCTATTCGGCGGGCAGCTGCCAGAGACACGACTTCGCTCATAGCCGACCACACTACGCACGCCGTCCGACAAGTTTCAGGGCGGCGAGAAGTTCAGGGCGGCGCGAAGTTCAGGGCGGCGGAGCCGGGCGGCCGAAGAGAACTGCTGACATGAACGTCTGAAGTGTGGAGGCGTTTTCTGCTGCAACATCGAACTTCATCAAGCGTCCGATGTCGGGGACGAGGTTCAAAGCAGCGTGAACCAGGAACTTCGCCTCTATCGCCGAAAGGTCCGGACGAATTTCGCGAAGTATCCGCGCCCACTCGACCACGTACAGCTTCTGGCGATTCTTCAGATCGCTTCGATGTCCCGGCAGAAGGTTGTTCATCTCGGAAAAATAGACCGACATCAATTCATGTTGTGCAAACGACAACTCCACGTACATCGCCGACAGTGCGCGCAGCGCTTCCTCCGGCGACGTCGCAGACTCGAATACTGCTGCCGTCGCAAGGTCCAGACGGTCCGCCGCTCGATAGAACACCGCCCCGAGAAGTTCCGCTTTGCTCGGAAAGTAGCGGTACATCCCGGAAGCGTTCAAACCCGCAGCGGCTGCCATCTCTTCGATACTGACGTCGTGGTAACCGCGAGAATCGAAGAGCCGCACGGCTTCCTGCAGCAGACGTTCACGCTTGTTCGTCGTCACCGACCGCGTCGACACAGTTTGCTCCGACCGCCGCGATGTAATTGCACTCCCACCATGTTCGATCGACAGACAAGCGTCGAGAAGAACTTGCTCCATCCGACGTTGGGGCAGTATCAGATTGTGAGCGGTGATGCTGCCGATCACGCTGAACATCGCTGAGGTGAGGATGGTTTCGGCACGAGCACTCGCCGGCGGTTCGGAGCGTGAAAGATGCAGTGCAACTCGGTGATTGACAGCAGCTGACTGAGCTCGGACCGATTTCCGATCGGCAGCGTCGAGAAACCGACTCTCCCACCGGTAGATCCCGGCTGTGCGCCGATTACGCACCGTCGTTCGGATCACAGCGAGCAAATCCTCGCGTAGGCGCTCCCGGTCAGTTGCATCGGCGGCGACGGAGACCGCATCGAGTGCACTCTCGAGCGCGTCGGTCAATTCCAGTGCCGCGTGGCGGAACATCGCATACTTGTTCGGAAAATGCCGATAGAGTGCCGAACCCGAAATACCGACGGACGACGCAATATCCTCGACGCCTACGGCAGGATATCCCCGTTCGCTGAACGCAATTGCAGCCGCAGCGGCGATCTTCGCCTTGCGGTCCTTCGGACGTCGCTTGACCGACTCCGATCCCGCCGCTCGAAGGATTACACGCGAGGTCTGTTCGTCAACTGTCTGCGCATCGACAGACTGCTGTCTCGGGCTCACTCGCGCACCCCCTCTCTCAGCCCCACCAGACACCAAACCGATCCTTTTGCGAATGAGCATAATCATAATCGCTGCGCGCCATCGGAAACTTTCGAGATTCCACTGTATCCACGCTCTATATACGCTGCTAGCTGCCCTAACTTTAGGTTGCCATCAACTGCATCGCCCCGATCATCGATGCTGAAGCTCGAGAGAATTCTCGTTAACAACGCCTTGCCCTGTGGTCGAAACCAGGGGTAGGGTCACCGCTCGAAGCGGCCCCTCTCTCCCCGATCGGGACATCGGACGACGGCTTCCGGAATTTCGATGAACTTAAGCCGAGGACGCCACCCGACAGAACTCATATTGGCACGTCAACGCACTCACCGTCGCTGTTACACCAAAAATTCCGCCGAGAATTTTCGTTCACATAATGCTTGCCACGTCACATATATGTGTGAGATGCTTCACAAGCAGTTCGCTCGACCGCCAGCGTCCGAACAGTTCGACTTTCGTGCTGAACCATGTTGATCTGCAAAGGAATTCAATTAGATGACGTACGAGCTACCAGCCCCGAAAGGCCCGGTACGAGACGTAGCGTTGCAGGGGGGCTATCTGATCGGATTCTCGGTGCAGGCACTGTTCGGCCTGTTCACGGCAATCCTCCGCAGGCGACTCTCGTTGCACGAGACGATCACTCAGACGCTCTTCATCGGTCGCGTCAGCACTGGTCCGTCGCTGCTCCTCATGATTCCGATCGGTGTCTTCATCGCGGTGTCGGTCGGCGAACTGGCCGGCCGCATCGGTGCCGGTGGCTACTCGGGCGCCGTCGTGGCATTCATCATCGTCGGACAGGCCGCAGCACTGGTGTGCGCGTTGATGATGGCCGGTGTTGCCGGGTCGGCGATCTGCACCGATCTTGGTTCGCGAAAGATTCGCGAAGAGATCGATGCCATGGAAGTGATGGGCATCGATGTGATCGAACGCCTGGTAGCTCCGAGATTGGTTGCGGCAGTGATCGTCTCCCTCGCACTGTGCTCGATGGTGACCTTCGGCGGAGTGATCGCGTGCTATCTGTACCACATCTACGTGCAGCATCTTCCGGCCGGAACGTTCATGGCAACGTTCAGCCAATACGGTCGATCGTCCGACTTCGTCATGGCTTTGGTGAAAGCCGCGATCTTCGGCCTCGCTTCGACTTTGGTGGCCACTTTCAAAGGTCTCCATGCAAAAGGCGGCCCCCGCGGCGTTGCCGACGCAGTCAACGAGGCCGTCGTCATCGCGTTTGCGCTCGTCTTCATCGTGAACACAGTGTTGTCCGCGTTGTACACCGTAATCGTCCCGGCAGTCGGTGAATTCTGATGTCGCTCGTCGATCTCCGTGTTCGAGCCCGTCAAGCGAGCAGACCCCTGCGAACCGCCGGCGACGGCCTCGTCTCCCTCGGTCAGCACGTCACTTTCTACGTCCGCACCATCGCATCGATCCCTTTTGCGCTCACCAAGTACCGCAAGCACGTACTCGGTCAGATCAGCGAGGTCAGCTTCGGCACGAACTCCTTGCTGTCCGGCGGCGGCACCATCGGGATCGTCTTCGCGATGTCGCTCGCCGCGGCAATGATGTTGGGCGTCGAGACTCACCGGGGCCTCGAACTCGTCGGGATGACCTCGCTCTCGGGCATGCTGTCTGCGGTCGCGAACACCCGTGAGCTTGCCCCTGTTGTCGTCGCTATCGCGTTGGCCGCCAAGGTCGGAACGGGTTTCACTGCCCAGATCGGGGCTATGCGCATCTCGGACGAGATCGACGCCCTCGACTCGATGGCGATCAGATCCATCCCCTTCCTCGCGGGTACGCGGGTGATCGCTGCCATGATCTGCGTCATCCCGATCTACATGATCGGACTGCTCGCCAGCTACCTGTCGACCCGACTGGTCGTCGTGTTCTTCAACGGTGCATCGGCAGGTACTTACGACTACTTCTTCCATCTGGCGATCTCGCCGCAGGATCTCCTGTACTCGGGCCTCAAGGCCGTGGTGTTCGCCGCTGTTGTCGCGCTGGTTCACTGCGCGTACGGCTACTATGCCTCCGGTGGTCCGGCCGGCGTCGGGCAGGCAGCCGGGCGCGCGCTCCGGACTGCGATCCTCGCGATCGGAATCCTCGACGTACTGATGACTTTCGCGCTGTGGGGCCTCGTGCCCCAGATCCCGGGAATGGGGGTCTGAGCCGTGGACAGACTCACTACACACACAAAGATCGTGTATGCCCTTCGCGGCGCGATCGCCGTAGTGGTAGCCGTCGCCGCCGCTGTGACAATGGTTCTACGCGGTTCGGGAAACCTCGAGCAGAGCACCGATATCTTCGTCGCTGTTCCAGCCACAGCCGGTCTCATCAGCGGTGAAGCTCCGGTTCGGTACCACGGCGTCAACGTCGGCCGAATCGGCGAAATCGAATCAGGCACCGCCGAATCCGTTGTGCAGTTGCAGATTCAGACCGATGACGCGTCGAAGATTCCCGCCGACGTGGTGGCCCGCGTCGTTCCGCGCACGTTCTTCGGCGACATCTACATGCAGCTCGTGGACAGTCCGAATGAGCAGGGCCAGACGACTCTGTCGGACGGAGACGAGATCCACATGGACGACGGTCCCGAAGCCGTTGCGCTCTACGACGTGTACACCAAATTGGTGGGAGTCCTCACGGCGATGCAGCCCGAGAAGTTGCAGACAGCCCTGACTGCGCTGGGCCAGGCACTCGACGGAAACGGAGCCGAGATCGGTACCACAATAGACAATCTCAGTGCCGCGTCCGGCGTATTGACGCCCGCCGCACACCAATTCCTCGAATCGACACCCGAATTCAAGTCGGTCGTCGACGCGTTGGACCGCGCGACCCCCGACATTCTCGATACCTTGGCAGCCGCCACAACCGTCTCGAACAACATGGTCGCCAACAGAGCGAATCTCGAGTCCTCGATCGGCGCGGCCGCAGTCTTCGCCGCTACCGTCGACGATTTTGTCGTGGAGAACAACCGAAACATCATCACTGTGATCGATTCCGCCGGAAAGATACTCGCAACCACCGCGGCCAATCCCGGAGGACTGCGTTCCACCCTCGCCAATGCCAGTACGTTCGGCGCCGCGGGCGCGCGGGTCTTCGCCACCGGTAAGTTCGACATCACAGCAGTTGCCACGTTCGCCGAACCGCTCCCATACACCGGCGATGATTGCCCGCAGTACGGGGACTCGCGCGGCGCGCAGTGTTCAGGCTCCAACCTGACGCCTGCACAACCCGTCAGTGCCCCGGTCGTGGGCGGCGAAGCCGAAGCGGCCACGCTGCGCTACCTCGAAGATCAGCTACTGGGCGGATCGCCGGAACGCTCGGACACCCCCAACCCGGCAACAACACTGATGTTGGGGCCGATGGTCAGAGGCAATGAGGTGACCGTCCCGTGAAGGTCCGTCCTGGCCAGGTAATTCGGTTGTCACTCTTCTGTCTCACCGGCGTCGCTTGTGCGTCGTTCGTGGCGAACACGTTGTCGGTACCGGTTCGCGGAAGCACCGATTCGTATTCGTTCGAGTTCACCGATGTCGAAGGCCTCAACCCGGGTAACCCGGTCACGATGTCCGGTGTGCGTATCGGCCGCGTGGACTCGGTTGCGTTTGCCGACAACGGCGGCGGCACGAGCAAGGCGATCGTCGACGTCGAAATCGAGTCGCAATATTCCCTCGAGTCGGATGTCCGTGCCGCCGTGCGCTACGGCGACATGCTCGGTGCTCGATATCTGGCACTGACGCAGGACGACAGCGCGACAACGGTATCCGCAAGACAGCTCGAACCAGGTGACACGATACCGCTGGCGCAGACAACACCGCCGATCAACTTGACGGCACTGATGAACGGGTTCAAACCGTTGTTCGCCGCGCTGCAACCCGAGCAGGTGAACACGCTCACGCGAAGTTTTGTCGAAACCTTCAACGGCCAGGGCCAGGCGATGACCACCCTCCTCGACCAGATCGCGACCATGAGCTCCGGCCTTGTCGACCGTCAGGACGTCTTCGCACAACTACTCACGAACATGAACACTCTTCTCACCTCCGTCGACGAACGCCAACCCGAATTGGTCGGTCTGCTGGACGGTTTGAACGATCTGAGTACTTCCGTCGTCGGGCAGAACGATCAACTGGTCTCGCTCTTGGATCAGGGAAACCGAACTGTCTCGTCGTTGGCTCAGATCATGGCCGGGTCGAACGGCGCATTCGGTCAGACCGTGCAACAACTCGAAAGTATCACCGGGAGTTGGATTGCGAGCACCGACGAGTTCAACAAACTTCTCGCCAACCTTCCCCAGTTCGCCGACGCCGCCAACCGGATCGGAAGTTACGGAAGTTTCATCAGCCTGTATCTGTGCAATTTCACTCTGAAGGCAGGCGACATGGAAGCCAACATCTTCGGTCCGACACATTCGCCGGTGTGCTCATGATGTTCCTGGTCAAGCTGATCGACGTGTTCGTCGGCATCATGCTCTTCCTGTTCAAAGGGGATCGCCGTCGCAGCGGTAGCGGCACCGCTCTCGCCCTGGGTAGTCTCGGAATCTTCGTTCTGGTGGTGGGACTCGGCGCCGCCTTGGGCATTCCGAAGCTCTGGTACAACGTACGCACGTCGGCATACACAGCGGAGTTGGCCAATGCCAGCGGGCTTTCCGACACCGATCCGGTTTACGTGGCCGGGGTTCCCGCGGGCCGAGTGGATTCGATCGACCTTGCCGGCGACCACGTCGTCGTCAACTTCCGCTTGGACAAGGACCAGCCTTTGGGAAACCAGAGCACGGCGACTGTCAGGCTCAAGACGGTCCTTGGCAAGCGCTACCTGGAGATCGTGCCGGCCGGAGTCGTCGACGACTCCGATGCGCGGGTCATCCCGCTCTCCCGCACAACCGTGCCGTACAGCCTCGACGACGTCAGCAGTGATGCCACCACTGCGGCCACCGGCGTCGACCTACAGGCGATGGAGTCCATGATGAACACCCTTTCGCAGGTGATTCCAACTGATTCCGATCAGGTGGGCCGGGCTCTGGCCGGAATCAGCGGCGCCTCGGCGGCTTTCGCGCAGAACAGTGAACAGATCGACCAGATTCTCATCATGTCCCGCGAGCTGTCGGACATGGCTGCGGCACAAACCGATTCGATAGTCGGTACTGCGGCCAATGCTCAGACGATCGTTCGTACTCTTGCGATGCGCAAGGACGCACTGACTCAGCTGGTCGACAACCTGACAATCATCATCTCGAAGCTCTCCACCACTTTCGTCGATCGTCAGGACGAGTTCGGAGCCATGACCGACAACCTCGTCGAGGTCACCACCACGCTGAAGAACAACGCAGATCAGATCGACCTGCTGTTGACTCGTCTTCCTTCCGCGCTGCGTTCGGTCACCGATTCCACCGGCACCGGCAATTGGACCGACGTCAACGCGCCGGCCGCCGTGATCCCGGACAATCTGCTCTGCGCGCTCGGCATCATGGAGGGCTGCAAGTGAATACACGAAAAGCCGTCACGGCCATGCTGGTCGTGACCCTGGCGATTGCACTCCCCGGTTGGTACATCTTCGGACGAACGGATCAGTCCAAGACCGTCTACGCCGATTTCAGCTACGTCGGCGGAATCTACGAGGGAAGCAAGGTCACCGTCCTCGGAGTCGGCGTCGGGACGGTCACGTCGGTGGAACCTCGCGGAACTTCTGTTCGAGTAGCGATGTCGATGCCCAACTCCGTGGACCTGCCCGCCGACGCCTCGGCCTATGTCCTTAATCCATCGGTGATCAGCGATCGCCACATCGAACTCGGCCCGGCTTACACCGGCGGAGAGACGCTGAAAGACGGCGACCAGATTCCGATCGAACGTGCCCACTCCCCCATAGATTTCGACGGCTTGATGGGAAGCGTCAGCACTTTGGCCGACGCATTTGCCGGGGATGGGGGCAATCTCGGCGATCTCGTGAGCCGCGGCGCTGCCGGATGGCAGGGTCAGGGCGATCAATTCAACACCGCAATTCGCAACCTCAGCACGGCAACCGGAGTTGTCGGCGCTCGGTCGGAAGACATCGGTGCCCTTGTCGACAATCTCAATACCTTGATGAATGCTCTGGACGCGAGGCAGGTCAGCCTCGACGAACTTGTCGGTGACCTCGGCACATTGGGCGATCAGTGGGCGAACCAGAACATGGACATCTCACAGCCTCTGCAGGATCTGCAGGTGGTCTTCGACCAGTTGAACAGTTTCATGACAACTCACGGCGATGATGTCGGTGCCATAGCCGACAACGTGCGAGTTCTCGGTGACACTCTGGCTGCCAAACAACCCGGCCTCGCAGAGTTCATGGACCTTGTGCCGTTGATGATGCAGAACCTTTCCCAAACAATCGGTCCTGATCAGCGCGGGCGCATTCGGCTCAACGTCTCGACTGCATTGACTCAGTTCGCGGTTGCGAAACCGCTGTGCGACACCTACAAGTTGCCGATCTGCACCGGAGCCGGGTTCACGAATCCGATTTCCTTCCCCCTCAGCACTTCTGATCCGCTCGGAATCGCCTCCGCGATTTCCGGCGGAGCCGTCCCCGGAGGTGGCAATTGACGCGGCAATCGGTTCGAATAGTCGCCGGTATCGTGATCATCGGTGTGGGTTCTGCGGCCGTGTTCGCCTTCGGCGGCTGTAGCGCAGGCATTCAAGACCTACCCCTGGGTCGTTCGGCCGACGGTGATGCGTACAACGTGGCGCTGCAGCTGGCCGGCGCCGACGGCCTGGTGTTGGGGGCAGACGTCCGCAGCGGCCAGAAAGTCATCGGCCGAGTATCCGCGCTGTCCGCCGACGTCGTCGGAGCCGATGTGACACTGAGTCTGGACGCCGCGACGCCGTTGCCGGACAACGTCGAAGCATCCGTCGAACTCCCGTCCGCACTGGGCAACCCGTTCATCAGACTATTGGTGCCGGAGGTTCCGTCCGGCTCGATGCTCAGCGACGGCGACACAATTCCGGAGTCTCGCACCGAGATCGGTCCGCAAGTCGAAAGTGCGCTTGCCACGCTCGGTACGGTTCTGACCGGAAGCGGCATCGATCAACTCGATACCGTGGTGCGCGAGCTGAACACCGCGTTTTCCGGGCGCTCCGGTGAAGTTCGTTCTCTGACCGACACCCTGACCTCGCTCATGGCAGAGGCAAGCAGTCACCGCAGCGAGTTCGACGAGGCCGTCGACCTCGCTGCCCGGGTCTCCTCCCAACTGGCCGGCCAACGCGACGTCGTCGACAACTACCTCGATTCCGTTCCACAGGTGGTGTCGATTCTCGTGGGACAGAAGGATCAGCTTGCAAGCCTGTTGAACTCGACCGTTCAGCTCGCCACCAACGCAAACACCATCCTCGACTCGTCACCCGACGGCCTCGACGCGATGCTGCACGATGCGTCGACCGTTGTCGGGACTCTGGATTCGTTCAATTCGGAGATCGGTCAGACACTGGCGAATATGAACGGACTGCTCGAGAACTTCACCAGTGCAGTCCAAGGTGACTACCTCGTTTTCGACGGCGCCCTGGATATTCCGGGAACGATCGACAAGCTCTGGAGCGGCGGGATGGCCGGTCAATCGATCACACCGGCGGGAACTCTCACCGATCTACTTCAAGGAGGTCTGCGTTGAGTCGCCTTGCGCTTGTTCAACTTGTCCTGTTCGCTCTGATCGCTGCTGTGGTAATCCCTTTCGGAATCGTCTACGTGGTCGGCCCTCAGGGTTTCGGTGGCCAAATCCGGCTGCACGCCAACATGTCCGACGCCTTCGGGCTGACCAAGGGCACGGTCGTCACGTATCGCGGCGTACAGGTGGGGAAAGTGAGTGAAGTCGAACTCGACGCAGGCACCCGCTCGGCTCGGGTGGAACTCTCACTCAACGACAACACCGAGATACCTACCGACAGCGTCGCCAAGGTGACGATGGGGACCGCAGCCGGAATTCAGAATGTCGACATCTATCCCAACACAGACCACGGCCCGTATCTTCGGGACGGCGACGAAATCGCCATGCCCGCGGATCAGCAACCGGTCCAGATGAGCCAGTTGATGCTTCAGGCGTCCGGTGTCCTGGAAGGGATTGATCCGCAAGCGATCAGCGACATCGGGACCGAACTGGGAAATTCGTTCAACGGGCTCGGCCCGAGCTTGGCGACGATGATCGACAACGGTGGGACCATGTCCGCGCAGTTGAACGACCAGTCGGCCGAACTCGCCGCGCTGCTGTCGCGAACCTCCACGTTGGTGGACTCCATGGCGACACAATCGGATTCGTTCGTCCGAGGAATGGCAGCTGCCAAGAACTTCACCGAACAACTCGAATCCAACGCTCCGGTGCTGATCTACCTCACCGATCATTCGCCCGCCGCCCTGAACAGCGCTCAACAGTTGTTCGACAAGTACCACAACACTTTCGGAGCGGTCCTGGCCAATCTCGTCACTGTCGCACCGATCATCTCCGACCGCACAGACGCCCTCGAAACCGGACTTGTCACGATTCCTGAAGGTCTCGCCAAACTGGCATCCATCGTCAAAGGCGATCGCGCCGACTTTGCCTTGGTTGCCACACAGGGGCCGGTCTGTAACTACGACACCCCTAGGCGTGAGGTCGGCGATCTGTCTCCCACCAGTCCAAGTCTGGCGATGTACTGTCCCCCCGCCGACGACCTCGTCCAACGCGGAGCACAGAATGCTCCCCGCCCGAACGACCTCGGATTGCAGAACTCGACGGTCCCCGGTACGCCGATCGGACCGCCCGTCGTCGCAGATCCGATTCTCGTCCCCACCGGAGTCGACGCCCTGAACTACTGGAGATTGATGTTGGAAGGACTGGGAAATGGCACACGGTGACAACGCACTACTCGACGAGGCTCAAGCCGAGGTGGCCGAACATCCGACTTCTCCGTCGCTACTTCGCCGCCTCAAGGAGCCACGCAACGCACTGATCTCACTCATAGCGGTAGCGCTGGTCGCAGCATTGGTGGTGCTCGGATTCCAGATGTACTCGGCGAATCAGGAAGACACGCTGCGGCAGGAGGCTTTGGACACCGCGCGGGATTACTCGACCATCATGTCCTCCTTCGACTATCAGAACCTCGATGCCAACAAAGACAGCATCGCCTCGATGTCGACCGACGAGTTTGCCGGCACCTACCGAACGATGGTCGATTCACTGCGCGAAGTCGTCGCCGGGGGGCAAGGCCAGGCGAGCGCAACGGCGACAGACGTCGGCATCGAATCGCTGGACAATTCGTCGGCCAAGGTGCTCGTGTTCGTCGACCAACAAGCGAAGACTGTCGCAGCGCCAGAGGGAAACACACAGAAGTACCGCATGGTCGTGTCCCTGGTCCGCTCGGACGACCGGTGGCTCGTGAGCAACGTCGAGACCAAGTAACTCACCACGCGCGGAGGAAGATCCATGCCCACTCACTACCTGGATTCGGAAAAGTCCGAGTCGTCTCTTCGGACCGATCAGACACGCATCACCATCACGGCGGAGCGTAGGCGGTGGGCACGTAAACCCGCACACATCACCGACGCACTCGATTTCTGGTCGTTCGCCGGAGCCGCTGCCAACGTCATCCTGCAACTCGGTTGGCCCGAGGTGGCGTACGGCGTCATGGAGAGCAAGGTCGAATCTGGTGCTCTGACAGCGCATCCGTGGAAGCGCGCACGAACCACAACGCAGTACCTGACGGTCGCGATCCTGGGCAACGAGGAAGAGCGAAAGGCCTACCGCGAGGCTGTGAATTCGGTACACCGACATGTGAAGTCGGATGCGAACAGCCCGGTCAAGTACAACGCCTTCAATCGCGAACTCCAATTATGGGTTGCTGCTTGCCTGTTCATCGGTTTCGAAGACAGTCATCAGTTGTTGCACGGCAAGATGTCGGAAGAACAGGCGGAGTCGTTCTATCAGTCCGCATCAACTTTGGGAACGACACTGCAGGTCACCGAAGAGATGTGGCCGGCCACACGCGCAGACTTCGAGCGCTACTGGAACCTCGGTTGCGAACGCGTCGTGATCGACGAACGCACCAAGCAGTATCTGATCGACCTGGTCAATCTACAGATGATCGCTTGGCCGATACGCCTGGTATTCCGAAACTTGTTGCGGTTCCTGACGGTCGGATTCCTTCCACCGATCTACCGCGACCAACTCGACCTCGAGTGGACCGAAGACGACCGCCGCCGGTTCGAACACCTCTTCATTTTCGTGTCGTTCGTCAACAGGTTCATCCCACGCTCCGTTCGTCAGGCCGGCAACACCATACAGATGCGCGACATTCGTCGTCGGATCAAGGCGAGCAAGAATCTCGTCTGAGCCAGCAGCGCGTAATTCGTTTTCAATTCTGCTGCCCCACAGGTAAATCGGGGCGGTCGGTCGACAATAGATCGCGGTTCGACACAGCCTCCTGTGTGACCAGAACTGGGGCCGGAAATCGACAAAACCGGCCGATCGAGCGCCACATTCGCCACATACCGACGCCATCAAGACGCATTTCCAGTGACTTGCATCACACTTTATCTCGATTATGTAACGCCGAGAGAGGTGGCATATCGCCACGCCACCTGGGAAAACACTCTTTGATGCATTTCTGTTGCACAAACATGCGTCGACACGCCGACCCGTGACCAATCCGTAATCATCTCTTATGGTTGGTGACAGCCCGATCAACCGGGCATTACCGAATCGCCACCGCCCGTCCCACCCCGCGGTTCGGACTCGACAACATTCCTAGTGGTGGGAGCGGAGCTGAGACGGTCACCGTCCTCCGTCGGCGGGACTCGAGAGGATTTACCAAAAATGACCAAGACCACCGTTACCCGTGCCCTTGCCTCTGTCGCCGCAGCCGGAGCCCTCGCAGCCGGAGCCCTCGGACTGAGCGCCGGCACCGCATCCGCAGCCACCCACGACTGGTCGGGTGTCGCAGAATGCGAATCTTCGGGCAACTGGGCCGCGAACACCGGAAACGGCTACTACGGCGGGCTCCAGTTCAGCCAGAGCACGTGGGAAGCCTACGGCGGAGCCGGCAGTGCCGCCAACGCCAGCCAGGCAGAACAGGTCCGCGTCGCGGAAAACGTCCTTGCCGGTCAGGGTGCCGGCGCGTGGCCGGTTTGCGGACAGTACCTCCGCTGAGCCCAGCCCAAGTAGTGCGTCACTGCCCGGTGTTCGTCGAGAATTCGACGGCCCGGGCAGTGTTGTACACCGATACCTATTTCCCACCACCATTACTGTTGAAAGATGTTACAGCGGTGCGTGATCCGTCGGGATGACGCGGTGCGAGCGAGGTATATCGACTCGCCTTCCGATCCCCCATCATCCCGCGAAGAATTATCGACAACCTTTGGAGCATCCTTCTGAACCGGTTGCGAGAACTGACCGGCGCAGCCGTAGACGCGTACGGGATGGGCTCCTTGCGCACGTAGTGCTCCATAACCCCAGTTTAGCCGTGTTTCGATGCCGAAATGCTCGAATACGGCGATGCCTCGCGGCCCTCATGGTGCCCGAACAAAATGTTCCAGCGAACTCGGTGATCCATCCTTGACCAGGCGTGCAAACCGGTCGGGTAAATCGCGTGGCCCGAACACTTCTCGACCATTGTGTGACAGAAGGCGGTCAACGCTCCACCACTCGAAGTGCTCGACCAGCTCGGCGGCCAGCGCTTCGCGCCCCAACGACCCACAGGGCTCGAATGCGGCCGCTACCGGCACGAGGAAGTAGTCGTTGATCGCACCGTCCCAACCCGGCAATATCGTCGGATCATGGATCTCCTCATGCCACACATGGGTGGCGTCGCCGTAGTCACGCAAGCCGATCTCCTCGTCCAATTCGCGCGCGAGCGCCTCGGGCGGGGTTTCGTCTCCTTCCAAGCCTCCGCCCGGAGGACACCAGACCGTCAGCCCGCCCCCGGGTGCGATGAATCGGTACAGCAGAAGACGAGACTGGTCGTCAACGACCAACCCCCTGGCCGAATGCCTCAGACGCATGAGTGCCACTGTAAGTCAGCAGGTCAGGCCACAACGGCCAACTCCGGCAGTCCGGCAACCACAACCGCGAGGTTGTAACCCGACATCCGCAGTTCTCCGTTGTCCCCGGTTCTCGCGTACTCCGCATGACCGAAAGCCCGCTCGTGCTTGACACCGTCCGGGGTGATCCCCTCGGCCGTGGACAATCGGTGGAACTCGGTGCGTGTCGGATCGCCACCGAAACGGCCGAACCCCGCGATACTGTCGCCTTCCGCTTTCATGACGTAGACGTGGCGGTCGGCGATACCGAGGTCCGACTCCACCTTGGCCCGCACGCCGGGTGAACCGTAGAACACCACGTCGTCGACCGCTGCGCTTGCCCCGCGTTGCAGCGCAAGAGAAGTCGCGAGCGATCCGTAGGAGTGACCCAACGCGGTGATATGGACTCGGTCGTTGACCGACGCAGCACGAAGACCGTGAAAGAAGCTACCCAATGCGTCGGCGGCTATGCCTGCCTTGGACGATCGACTTACGTCGAAGCTGGCCCGACCGATGTCGAACTTTCCCGGCCCGATCACCTGTGGCGCGTCGTATCCGATCCAGGCGATGGTGGCCACGCTCTCCTTTCGGCCGGCCAGCTCGAGTTGGCGCATCGCCTCGGCTCGTAATCGTGTTGCCTCGCCGACCATTCCGCGCATCGAGTCCTTGACGTTGGTGTTCAGTCCGGGAATCGTCACGGAGATGTGATCCGCTGTGTCCGGATCACCGATCGCGATTGCCGCGAAGCCGCGTTCACCCGAGCGCATGTCCATGAGCAGTAACCGTCGACAAGGTTCGGCGCGAAACAACTCGTCGAGCGCGTCCAGATCCTCGAGTTTGCGTTCGGCGTACCACTGGCCCGCCCCTGTGTTACTCAGTCTGCCGCCGAAGAACTCACGGTGGAGTTCTTGCGAGATTCGGACTGAATCATCTTGCAGCCGTGCTCGTTCCGATTGAATTCGATCGAGATTGGCAGGACTGCGAACCGCAGAAGGAATTCCATCGAGGTTGGCGATCAGGCCGGGTG